>JAIQFV010000012.1 GCA_020073085.1 Terriglobia bacterium
CCCTGTCTACGCTTCAACTGCGTCACCTCACGGTGGCCCAGGCAAGACTCGGGGTCAGGATGGTTCGCTACTCCTTTCCTGTGCAGTTCTTTCATCTGCGACTTCATGCCGGTTTATCCCGGCGCTCGGACAGACACCTGTTCTTAAAGAAATTTGAAAATTGCTTAGCTTAGAGAGAGGGTGTCTGTCCCCTTCTGCCATTTGTTGGTGGATGACCGGGAAGGTGGGGAGGTCATTCCGGCGTCGATGCGAGGAAGCTTGGCGTCAGTTTGCCGAGTGAGAGTCCCCCCAGGGAAAGGCAATGTTTGGGATCATGCGCCGCAGGGATTGCAGCTACGATTCGGTATCGTTCGGAGTTGGGGGAGGCTGAGCGTGAGGGTGTAGCAGGTAGGATAGAGAAGCGGAGGTATGACTTTGGGGTGTGTAAACCCTTGAGCTCTGGTGTTCCACATCGAGACCCAGTGGGACCAGCCACACCCCCGACTGCGTCATCGCCCAACTCCGTAGGAGTGGAATCTTTATAGCCTGAGTCATCTCCCATTTCAGTGGGGTTGAACCCCGTAGGGGTGACATCTGGGGGAGCAAATAACCCGTCCACGCGGCATTGCGTTTACGATTCGGTGTCGGCAGAGCAGATGTCACCCCTACGGGGTTGCACTGCGACGTGGTGGGGGGCTCGGCGTGACTACAGATATGGCACTCCTACGGAGTTGGGGGACGGTCGCTGTGAGGGGGGGCGTACGTTCGGTGGAAAGAGCAATCTGTCGGTCGGGGGTCGGGAGTTTTTGGGACCTTTCCATTCTTCGTGTCTGGCCTATATGGATTTGAACATGGTGCGAGCCGGCGTGGTGGCCCATCCGGGGGAATGGTCCGTATGTGGGTACGTGGAAATCCAGCATCCCAAGGCACGGTACGGGATCATCGATTACGAATGCTTGATGGACTAATATTTGTGGGTCAGAGCTAATGTTTGGGGTCGGACCAAGGCAACTGATTGAAAGGGTTGTCGATGATCGAAAAAAAGGCAATATTTAGGCCTTAGGATCTGTTTTTTGCCCCCGAAATCACTCCCCTGGGAACATGGATCCGAACAAAAGGGGTCAGGCCGCGACATTCGACAAATTCCTTCTGTTCCATGGCCACGCTCTTTGCCCAGGCAGCAAACGAATTGTCGATTGTCGCGGCCTGACTCCTTTTACCTCTATGTGACCGCAGTTTAGTCTACTGCCGAAGAAACTATTTCTCTCCAAAAATCCCCCCTTGGAAATCAGCATAGAGCTTCTTCATGCAGTCCGGACATATGCCGTGACTGAATTCCACCTCCGCATGGCTCCTGATATAGCCTTCAATTTGATTCCAATACCCCCGGTCATCTCGTATCTTTTTACACGAGGAACAAATCGGAAGCAGGCCGCTCAAGGTCTTGACCTTGGAAAGGGCCTCCTGGAGCTCTGCGATCAGTTTCTCTCGTTCTTGTTCGGCTCTCTTGCGTTCTGTTACGTCGTGTGCAATCGCAGAGGCTCCTATTCTGCTTCCGGAGGAATCCCTGATGGGAGAGACAGATAAGGAGACGTTCACCATCGTCCCGTCCTTTCTTCTCCGAACGGTTTCATAGTGGTCGACCCGTTCCCCCTGCTTGATCCTGTCGAGAATCATGGAAACATCATCGGGAAATCCAGGGGGAATGATAAAAGAGAAGGGGCGGCCTATTGCTTCTTCTTTGGCATAGCCGTAGAGCCTTTCAGCCCCGGAGTTCCAACTCGTGATGATCCCCTCCAGCGTCTTTCCAATGATGGCATCATCAGAGGATTCGACAATGGCGGCCAACCGGGAGGTGGTCTCCGCGGCGCGCTTGCGCTCGGTGATCTCCTGGCTGAGGATTTCATTCGCCTTTTTCACCTCCTCAAGCAGTTCCAGATTTTCAAACTTCAAAGAGATAGCTGCAGTGATGATTCTGTTTTGCGTGAATGAATAGCGCAGAATCGTGAGGAGATAAACAATGATGAGGAAGGCAACGATGTATTCAGGCTCCCCTCCTTCCATCAGGCAACGGATGGCGTAGAACAACATCGCCGGGATGGCCCATGCCGCGGGAGCAAATCGACTGGCGGAATGGGATATGGTCGTGGTTGCTGAAAGGCTGGCCAGGACAAGAACAAAAAGGGAAATATATTCCAGGTTATGAACCGGAAAGATGATAAACGCGGACATGCCCCAGACACATCCGGAAACAAGGGCAAGATACACGTAGAAATTCTTCCACCTCTCTGCGGCGAACGGGCCTTCCTGGACTTTCCGAAACTGATAAAAAAGCACCATCCGGCTGACTACAACCACCCCAATCATCAACAGCCAACCCCAAATGTTGGCATGAGGGACAATCCCACGGACGAGATAGGAGACGACGAGGGCCACAACGAAGGAGGCCACCTGCATCGTGGGCAGATGTCGAAACGTCAGCCGGACTTGTTCCCTCAGGAGATCGTCCTTGAATTTCTTGCTGACTTTCATTTCCTCAGTCATAAGTGTCTATCCACGAGGCCCAGTCCCGGGCCGGAAGTTGCAGTGCATTAGACTAACCCACCCAGTCAAGTCCGGCGGCAGAAAATTGGCTTCCGGCGCCGGGGAGCGGTCTGCCGATTTTCAATTGACGGCGTCTTCTCCGCCAGTGTATAAGGCACGAAGGCGAGCGCCTGCAAATTACGAATCCATTACGGGAAGTCCTGCTCGAGATCCCCAATCCTATTGCCGATCTCGCAGATTCTGAATTTAAGACGAATGTCTCTCTTAAAATTAAGGAGGGGCCTTCTTTTCTTATTTATCGATATCCAATGAGACCGGGGGCGGTCCCGGGTCAAGAGAGTCGTCGCCGGGTGAAACTCATGATCGAACTTGTGAGCACACGTAAATCCTTAACCTAGGGACAGTTCGGTTTCGCGCCTGATTTCCTGGTTTCACCGCAGCTCGGGACCAAGGTGGTTCTCCACAAATGGCGCAAGGAGGGATTCATGAGACAGCCATTAATCTTGGTTGCGTCCAAAGGGACAGCCCTTCGGCAGGAGTTAATCCAGCTCCTCCGCAACTACGACTTCGAGGTGAGCGCGCCCTCCGAGAGCAAGGGGTTGGTGCAGTCATTCCGGAACAGAACCCTGGATCTTGTGATCATGTTCTCTCCGGAAGGCGAGGGTGTTCCAAAGGCAGGAGAGAATCGAATGTCCGGATCCCCCGAAAGAGCTCACGTCATCCATCTCATCGCCAATAACCATGAAAGAATCTCAGGAAACAACGGAGCGGTGGATGACATTCATCAGTTCAAACAATCACTCCCGGCAGAAGGCCTGCTCCAATCCATCGACCATTGGCTTTCGCGCCTCATTCCCAGAACGAACTTCCCGAACAATCAAGCGAGCCATCCCTCCGCCAGCGAGGATTCGCCGATGGTCGGGAACAGTCCCCCCATCCAGGAAATCAAGGGATCCATCCAAAGGACCGCCCTGACCGACAGCAACGTTTTGATTACCGGTGAAACAGGGACTGGAAAGGAGATGGTCGCGGAACTGATCCACAGAAACAGTCCCAGGCATGGTAAACCGTTGGTCTGCATTAACTGCGCAGCGCTTCCCGACAGCTTGTTGGAGAGTGAACTCTTCGGCCATGAGCGGGGTGCATTCACCGGGGCTGATTCCTTTCAAGAAGGAAAGCTTAAGGCGGCCGATGGAGGGACGGTTTTTTTTGACGAGATCGGTGATATGAGTCCGCAGGCGCAGGCGAAAATCCTGAGAGTCATCGAAACGAAACAGGCGCAGCGGCTGGGAACTCAAGGGAGTTTCCCTCTGGACATCCGAATCATCGCGGCCACGAATCGCGATGTCGACGCCCTGGCAAAGGCCAACGAATTCAGAAGGGATCTCTATTTCAGGCTGAATGTGGTCAGGCTCGAGCTGCCCCCGCTTCGAGAGCGAAAGGATGACATTCCGCTCTTGTTGAATCATTACATTCGCGAAATGAATCGTTGTTTTGGGTGTTTGGTCGAAGGTTTTACCCAGGAGGCCTTCGATCTTCTTCTTCACTACGACTGGCCTGGCAACATTCGAGAACTCAAGAACCTGTTAGAGGCAATTTTTGTGAACCTCCCGCAAGGACGGATTTCTCTAAAAGACTTCCCGGAGCCATTCCGGCGGCACCTGGTCAAGGGCGAGAATTGCTCGCAAAGCGAGCGCGACAAATTATTGGCAACCCTCCTCGCAACCAATTGGAACAAAAGCAAGACCGCCCAGGAACTCCACTGGTCGCGGATGACCGTTTATCGAAAGATTGCAAAGTACCGCATCCACCGCTCGGCGGCGTAACGCGGACGGCCAAGCCGAGGCAGTCGCTCAACCGAGGGTGTGACACCGTCGGATACACGCATGACCCGCAAGAACATTTCCTTCGGATATCCAGGGGCATTCCCAGGACCTGTCACATTACCTACAGAAATGGGACAGTCTGTTACACTCTTGAATGACACCTCAAATCTCTTGGCAACCTCTCTTATCTGCCTTCATTAAGGTACTCCCTCTAAACGCTGAACGTTTGAATCTGCCTGAATGTCATGCCTCCAACTCTCCTCGCTAAACATGGAAGGTTGTCACAAGGCCAGGTGACACCACCTGGGCCCTCGGAACCGCCCTCGCCCCGGGCGAAGGAATGAGCCCCCTTCCTTTCATTCACTTAAAGAAAAAACAAAACGCGTCTCCCGTTGGTAAGGGATTTGCTACGGATTTGCATGCTATTCCAAAGCTCTACACTCTGACTGCCGAGATCCAAATGGATCGTGAATTCAAGACCGATGACAAGGGCCTGTCCGAGAGACACTACGCCAATTATTTCGAGATTGGGTTCAATGCCTTTGAATTCCTGTTGGATTTTGGGCAGTTTTATCCCGGAGACGAAAAGGCGCACCGTCAGACGCGGATCATCACAAGCCCGGCTTACGCGAAGAGTTTGTTGGAAACTCTCAGAGAGTCAATCGACCGGTACGAACAGAGCTTTGGCGTGATCAGTAAGGGTGAAACTTGAGCTTTGGCGCGAGTGCAGCGGGCTACACCGGCCCGGATCTTCTCAGCACCCGCTGCAAAGTGCTTCGATGTGTCGAACCGAGGTCTTTCGAAACCGATGGGTCAGTACACCACTTCCACAGAACACTTGATCGCGGAGCTTCTCCGCATCGATCTGCTCATCCAGCAAGCCGTGCGGGGAGCGATGCAGGTTTACCAGTCCGACAATGAGTTTCGAGGGCTCTACATCTCAGAGGAGGAAGTAGATTCCCTGCTGGGTCGACCCCTCGGCGTCCCCGCTTGGATCTCCCAAACGGATTCAACATCACCGGCCCTGGAGCAGGTGACGAGCGAAATTGTCCGGCGTAAGGCCGAGAGTTCCAGGCAGGGCGTGGTGCTACGGCTCGAGGAGATCCGGCGACTGTTTCAGCTGATCGATTTCGATGTTGAGGCTTTGCTGATCTGCCTGGCCCCCGAGTTCGATGCGCGCTATGAGCGCCTCTATGGTTACCTCCAGGACGACGTCACCAAGCGGCGGCCCACCGTGGGACTCCTCCTGAACCTGCTGGGTCATTCTGTCGAAGAGAAGTTGGCATGGCGCGAGCGCTTCTCAGTGAACTCGCCGCTGATGAAACATCAGTTGTTGCGCTCGTTTGATGACCCTTCCCATCCTCAGCCGACGCAGTTGAGCAGATTTCTCAAGGCGGATGACCGGATTTTAGATTACCTCCTGGGCTCAAACGACCTGGATGTGCGCCTCTTGCCGGTGGCCCGGCTTACCAATCCTCAGACTCGTCTTGATGATCTCGTCCTGCCCAAGGATTTTAAACAGCATTTGCTTTCACTGGCTGCTGAAGGGAGAGCCAAGGGCGAAGGGATTCTCTTCCACTTTTTCGGTCCTTCCGGAGTCGGCAAAGGCGCAACAGCCGAGGCGCTGTGCCGTGAGATGGGGGGGCAAGTGATTCGCATTGATGTCGAACATCTGCTGTTGACCTCGCAGGAGGATTTCGAATTCACAATTGGCCTGATTGGACGCGAAGCCCGGCTTCAAGACGCTGCCCTGTACTGGAAGGACATTCACACCCTGTTCCCTGAGGACAGGAGAGCGAGGCGGGATGCGGTCGTCAAGCTACTGGAAAACCACCCCGGTTTGACCTTCCTGTCCGGGCAGTCCGCGTGGCCACCCGATGACACCTGGCACGGATTTCCTATCGTGCAAGTGGCGTTTGGTCAGCCTGATTTCAGTGATCGCCTGAAACTGTGGACCCACTCACTCCAAGGGACCGAGGCAGATCTTGGACAGATCGATTTCCACTCGCTTGCAAACAAGTTCCACCTCAGTGGAGGACAGATCAGGAGTGCAGTAGCCTGCGCGGAAAGCTTTGCTCGCTGGCGGGATCCGGAAACGGTCGGGGTAACCATGCCCGACCTGCTCGCCGCCTGCCGACTGCAATCGAATCCTGCACTCGCCTTGCTCACTCATAAGGTCACTGCCCGCTTTCGATGGGACGACATCGTCCTGCCTCCCGATCAGATGCAGCAACTGCGGGAGATCTGCGACTATGTCAAACACCGCGCCGTGGTGTACGACACTTGGGGCTTCGATCGCAAACTCTCGACAGGCAGCGGGTTGAACGTTCTGTTCTCCGGTCCCCCCGGCACCGGAAAAACCATGGCCGCAGAAGTGATCGCGACCGAACTCGGACTCGACCTCTACAAGATCGACCTGTCCCGGGTGGTGAGCAAATACATTGGCGAAACGGAAAAGAATCTGGATCGTATCTTCACCGCGGCCGAGAACGCCAATGTCATCCTCTTCTTCGATGAAGCGGATGCGCTCTTTGGTAAACGGTCCGAGGTCAAGGATTCGCACGACCGGTACGCCAACATCGAGATCGGCTACTTGCTGCAGAAGATGGAGGAGTATGCCGGGGTGGCGATCCTGGCGACCAATCTGCGGCGGAATCTGGACGAAGCATTTGTGCGCCGGTTGAGGGTCATTGTTGACTTCCCTTTTCCGAACGAAGAATTCCGGCGACGCATCTGGGAAGTGACCTTCCCCCAGGGAGCTCCCCTCGATCCGGAAGTGGACTTCCGGGCGCTCGCGCGCGATGTCAAGCTCCCGGGAGGAAACATCAAGAATATTGCGCTTACGGCGTCTTTCCTGGCGGCCGCCGATGGCCCGGTGATCCGGATGCAACATCTCTTGAAGGCGGCGCGGCGCGAGCATCAGAAGTTGGGCCGGACCTGGAATGATGCCGCATGGACCATCGAGGAATCGATTGTCGCTTAAGGGCTTGAAGTGAATGGAGCGGAGATCGTTTTCCAGGACCCTTTCGCGGTGACAATCGGTTGAAAGAGTTTAACCCGAAATTGGAGATATCGACTCGGCCATGATCCGCGACCTGAGCCTGGCATTGCAATCGATCTTGGATGACCCGGGCCTGGCAGCAAGATACCCGGAGCTGGCGGCAGCGCAGATTACCTTCGACCGCCCCTCGGAGCCTTTCAATCCGGCGCAGACGACGGTCAATCTTTTCCTGTATGACCTCCGGGAGAATCTGGAGTTGCGAAGCAACGAACCGGACATCCGAACCATCAATGGTCAAGCGACGATTTCGCGCCCGCCCCTGCGGGTGCAATGCTCGTACCTTGTCACGGCGTGGGCAGCGAGCGGCACGGATCTGGCCCTTCAGGAGCACCGCTTGCTGAGCCAGGTGCTGACGGTGCTTTCGGCGTACCCGACGATCCCGGGCTCGTTCTTACAGGGCAGCCTGGTCGGTCAGGAGCCTCCCTTGCCGATGATCGCCATGCAACCGGACGCGATTAAGAACCTGTCTGAGTTCTGGTCCGCCCTGGGCAGCAGGCTGCGGCCATCGCTCACCGTGACAGTCACGATCGCCTTGGGCGTCTTTACCCTGGAAACCGCCCCTGTGGTGATCACGGGGCTGGTGGGGATGGAGCAACTGAACCTGTCAGCGACTCATGGAGATCTCTTCCGGATCGGCGGGGTTATCACCAATGCAGCCAACGCACCAGTTGCGAACGCGGCAGTCACGCTCGTCGAGCTGGGTCTCGCGACAACCACCGACGCCGGGGGCCGATACAGCCTCGGCAGGATCGCGGGGGGCGCCTACACCTTGACCGTTCGATCCGGCGCGACAACACGAACGGTCAGCATCACCATCCCGGCGACGGCCGGAAACAACTACAACGTGCAGTTGACATAGTCCAGTTTCATCCCTTGCGAGGGGAAAGGAGAACGCGATCATGGCCTCAACGTATCTTTCACCGGGCGTCTATGTGGAGGAAGTGCCGCCTCTGGCACGACCTATCGCCGGGGTGGGCACGAGCACACCCGGCTTCATCGGCGTGATTCCCGATACCATCGAACTGCCTGCTTTGCCTCAAAAGACCGATGCGCCGGCGCTCATCGCGCAGGGCTACAAGTTCGTTGATTTTGCGGTGCCGGCCCCGGCAGCTCAACCGTACTTCATCTCCAGTTGGATGCAGTACACCAAACTGTTCGGGGATTATACGGGCGATTCCACGGCGGCGGCGACGGCGGTTGCCAACCCGGCCGTGAATGCCGGTCAGCAGCACCTGGCGCACGCGGTGTTCGGATTTTTCGACAATGGCGGCACGGGCTGTTACGTTTGCCGTATCGCCTCCGAGGGGGACCTCAACAACGCGCTGCGGGCCTTTGCGGCGATTGATGCCATCGCCATGGTGGCGGCACCCGGCTTGACCGGGAGCACGAACTACAGCGCGTTGATCTCACACTGCACCAATCTTCAGGACCGCGTGGCCATCCTGGATCCGGTCAGCACCGATGCGGGGACCGCCTTTGCCAGTGGTGATTTCACCGGCTTGGAAAACCCCACGACCGCTAATCCGCCCGGCCTGCGCCCTCCCGATTCCGATTCGGCCGCGTTCTACTTCCCCTGGGTCCAGGTTTTTGATCCCGCCAGCAGCTTGATACAGTCCAAGCAAACGCCGCCTGGCAACGGGTTGATCTATGTGCCGCCCAGCGGCCACATTGCAGGCATCTATGCGCGGACCGACTCAACCCGCGGCGTCTACAAGGCGCCCGCCAACGAACCGGTCCTTGGCGCCACCGGATTGCGATGGGCCCTGGGCAAAGCGGACCAGGACCAGCTCAATCCCCCCGGGGTCAACCTTATCCGGTCATTGAACGGCGCCATCCGGGTCTGGGGGGGGCGCACCGTCGGCGGCGATGCGAACGGGAATTTCAAGTACATCAGCACGCGACGTTTCTTCGATTTCCTGCGAAAGTCCATTGACCAGGGAACTCAGTTCGTTGTGTTTGAGCCCAACGGGCCGGCCCTGTGGCAACGCATCGTCCGGTCGGTCAGCGATTTCTTGCTCAATCAATGGCGCACGGGGGCGCTTTTTGGCGATACCCCCAAGCAGGCGTTCTTCGTCAAATGCGATGCGGACACCAATCCGCCCGAGGTGCGCGAGGCCGGACAAGTGGTCACCGAAATCGGTGTCGCCATCGTCAAACCGGCCGAGTTCGTTATCTTCCGAATCCAGCAAATGACCGGCGGGTAGGATCAGGCCGGCAGACGTCAACGGCGCTGCGGTCAACATGGGACCCGAGCTGAAGGGCGCGGGTCGGTACCTGAATAGAACCTAGAAAAGGAGGATGTTCGATGGCAAGAGTGGATCCATACAGGAACTTTCGATTCCTCGTAGAGATTGATGGCATCGTCCAGGCCGGATTTTCGGAGTGCAGCGGTTTCGGCTCTAATGTCGAGGTCATTGAATATCGCGAGGGCGGTGATGCCACCACGGTGCGCAAACTGCCGGGAAAAGTAAGTTATCCGGACATCACTCTCAAGTGGGGGACCACCGATTCACGGGAACTCTATGACTGGCACCTGGCGGCAGTCAACGGACAGATTCAGCGCAAGAACGGTTCCATCATCCTGCAAGACGATACCGGGCAGGAGAAAGTGCGCTGGAATTTCTTCAGCGCCTGGCCCAGCAAGTGGGACGGACCCGACTTCAACGCCAAAGGCAACGACGTGTCCGTTGACTCCCTGACGGTCAGTTGCGAGAGGGTGGAACGCGCATGACCGCCTTTCCGACGGAATTTGAATTTGTCCTTCCCCGCGGATATGTGGATCCCGAAGGAAAAATCCATCGCGAAGGGATGATGCGACTGGCGACCGCGGCCGACGAAATTCTCCCGTTGAAGGATTCGCGTGTCCAGAGCAATCCGGCGTATCTGATCTGCATCCTCCTGGGCCGGGTGGTAACGCAACTGGGTTCACTGGACGCGATCAACCCGAAGGTGATCGAAGGACTGTTTGCCGGCGATCTCGCCTTCCTTCAGGACTTCTACAATCGCATCAACGGCAATGGAACCCGAACTCTTAAAGTCCTCTGCCCTCGCTGCCAGGAGGGTTTCGAGGTGGAGCCGGGACACCTGGGGGAATCTTAGGCTACCCCCTCGGGCAGTTGTACGAGGAGGTGGCCTATATCGCTTATCACTTTCACTGGCCCCACGACCAGTTGCTGTCGCTCGAACACGCCGAACGGCGGCATTGGGTGAAAGAGATTGGGAAGATCAATTGCAAGATACGGGAAACGGCCTGATGAGACGATCGGCGCCCTGCCCTCCGGGCAGTCTGCCGGGCATTCGCTGATCAGCATAATCATCGCGCGCGTGGCGTATTTTGGGATTCGAAAATGAACGAGGCACGAGCGTTGGGACAAAGAGTTGGGCAAAGCTCCCCCCTGCCATCCGGGGCTCGTACGCGTGTCTCCTGGCGCCCAGCTAATCTACACACGATTAATTCTATCCTCACAGAATCCTCCCGGCGTTCACACCTGTCCTTCGCCTCCGCGCAGCAAATCTTAACCTGGCATGAACAGTTTGCGAGGCGGGTCACACCCTGGGGGGGATGGCCGTCCTTGCCCTTGGAGTTCTCCCCGGAGAAATCGACCCGGGTGGATAAGGCACTCGACGGCGGGGAGATTCATTCCTTCACCGCGACGAGCGTCTCTTCGAAGGAAGCCGGAACGGCCCCAACCGCCGACCGACCGTCGCCATTGTGGCCGCGTCTCATCCCGTCGAGACCGCCGGTTCGATTTGCCATCTTGCGCCCGCCTCGTGCGGGCGACGGCAACCCTCCACGAAGTGAGTTTGATGGCGGGCGAAGCATGTTTCCATCTAGGAGCGGTGATTTTGGTTTGTACCGGGACGAGGGCAGCGGCGCAAGGTTGCCGCTTGCTCCGCCGCGCAGCGTGCAAAGCGACTCTATACCGCCGGAGTCCCTCAACGAGACGAAGCAAGCATCCTGGCTGCCCCCTCGCATCACGCCTTTCGAGCCCCGGATCATCCTGAGTGCTTCCACCTCCCCTCGACATGAAGTGCGCGGTGGTTATCCCACTATCACCTCCTGGCCCGCCCTGCTATCCAAAACTGAGACTTTCAGGGCCAAGCCGGAGACCGAGCCAACCCGGGTAGAAGTCGTCGAAGCACCCATTCAGCAGACTCTTGAACTGTCAAACCCAGAGAGCCCGAACGGGGCAATCCAGAAGCTGATTGAGCGAACGGTCCTGCCCGTACCCTTGCCCGGGATGGAATTGAGATTGACGCGGCGTGGCCGGCAAGATGCTGACCCTGAGGACAAAACCTACGATGCGCGGGAGCGTCCGCCCCAGCCCGACGCGCGGTCGCCCCTCCCGCCGTCCGCACCTCCGGAGAGGTTGCCTCTCGACCTGAATGCCGTGGCTGAGAAGGTTTATCAAACCCTGATGCGCCGTCAGCAACGGGAGCGTGAGAGGAGGGGTTTGTACTGATGGCCCTGATGAAAGCACTCATCATCAATAAGGACGCCCCGATTCCCATTCCGATCCCGGTGCAGTTCAATCCGCCGCAGTATCAACTGCAGAAGACCAATCAGTACGCCGAGGTGGGCATCCCGGGGCTGGGCTCCTCGCTCCTTCAATTTGTGAAAGGCAGCGCGCAAACCCTGACGATGGAATTGTTCTTTGACACCACGGATCTGGGGCTTGACGTGCGCGCGCTGACCAGCCTGGTCCTCGCCCTCACGGACGTGAATTCCGACACGCATGCTCCTCCCCGCCTGCTTTTTGTGTGGGGTTCGATGATATTCCCGTGCGTGCTCGAGGGCGTGACACAAACCTTTGAGTACTTCAATCCGATCGGGATGCCGCTTCGGGCGAGATTGAACGTCACGCTCAAAGGCTACGACCTGCTCGAAGATTTGTTGTCGAGCATTCCGCTGTTATCCGCCGATCGCACCAAGCAACGCATCTTCAAGACCGGCGACACCTTGCAGGGCATTGCGGCGCAGGAGTACGGCGATTCGAGCCAGTGGCGTCCCATCGCCCAGGCGAACGGCCTGGACAACCCGCTGACGGTTCCTGCGGGAAAAGGGTTGATCATTCCGGTGCTCACTTAAGGAATTCCGCGTCCCAAGGGTTTCGGAGGTATGACGGCAGTGGCCAGTGCATTGTCCATTTTCCCTGATGTCTATGTGCCCACATTCGAGATCAAGGTGGGAGGCATTCCGCTTGAGGCTGCAATGGCCAAGACCATCCTCGAGGTCAGCGTAACGGAGCACATGAACCCGCCCTCCGAGTTCAGCTTCCGCCTGAATGACCCGACGCTCAAATTCATCAACAAAACGGCGGGTGTCTTCGTGGAGGGCACGCGGGTGGAGATTGCCCTCGGTTATGTCGGCAACACCGAAAAAATGATCGTAGGAGAGATTACCGAACTGACGGCGGAATTCCCTGACAGCGGACCGGCCACGCTGGAGGTCTATGGGGGCGACTTGCTGTCCCGGTTGACGCGTGGAACATCGGGCCGCCGGTTTGGGGAGGCCACCTCTGACGGGGCAGCGGCCGACAGCGACATTGTTACCAAGGTTGCCCAGGAGATGAACCTGACGGCGTCCGTGGACGTCCTCTCCCCGCGCGCCGCCTCCCGGGTCCAGAACCATGTCACCAATCTCGCCTTCCTTGAAAGCCTGGCCGAAGCGAATGACTGTACCCTCTGGGTAGAAGGCGATTTGCTGCACTTTGAGCGCCAGGCCCCCGCAGCGGGCACGGTTCAATTGGAGTGGGGAAAAACCCTGATGAGCTTTTCCCCCCGGCTGAGCACGGCGGGGCAGGTCAATGCCGTGGAGGTGCGGGGCTGGGATCCCGTTCAGAGACAAAGCATCTCGGGCCGGGCTCCGCGCGAGAGTTCGGTGAATTCCAACCTGGCACCTTCAGGGCAGCAGCAAATCGCCCGCGGCGCCGGGGGACAGTCGGAACTGGTCATCCAGGATGCTTCGGCCTCCTCTACCCAGGAAGCGGAAGCCCGCGCCGACAAGATTCTCTCGGAGTTGCAGCAAGGGCTCATCACCGGTAATGGAACGTCGGTCGGAAGACCCGACATACATGCGGGCACCCTTCTTGATTTACGCGGGATCGGACGCTTTGAGGGAAATTACGTGGTCCGCCGGGTGACACACACGGTGGGAGGGAATGGTTACCAATCCTCTTTTGACGTGACCCTGCAGGTTTAAGCACGATGGATCTATTCGCCCATCTGGAATCTTCGGAGCGCCTTCGCGTCTATGGCGTTGCCATCGCCATTGTCCTGGACAACAAGGATCCCCAGGGAATGGGTCGGGTCAAAGTCCGGCTCCCAGGACTCCTCGACGACGATTCCGGTTTGTGGGCGCGCATCGCCACACTCATGGCGGGGAAAGACCGCGGGACCTTCTTTCTGCCGGAAACCGATGATGAGGTGCTGGTGGCGTTTGAGCATGGCGACGTTTCGCGCCCCTACATCCTGGGGGCGCTGTGGAACGGGAAGGACACCCCCCCCGATACAAACGCCGACGGGAAGAACAATCTGCGCTTCATTAAATCGCGCAGCGGTCATTTGATCCGTCTGGACGACAGCGACGGCAAGGAGAAGATCGAGATCATTGATAAGAGCGGCAACAACAGCATCACGATTGACACGGCGAACAAGACGATCACCATCACGTCCGCACAAGACATCACCCTGGACGCCTCGCAGGGAAAGATCAAGCTGAGTGCACAGAACATTGAGCTTTCCTCCACGGCTGACACCAAGATCCAGGCACAGGGACAAATGACCCTCTCTGCTTCGGCGACTACAACGATCAAAGGGTCGACGGTGAATATCAATTGAACCGGGACTCCAGGACCGGGTTGGACTTGGAGGGGTAGGGATGAATCGGCCGAAAGATTCGACGTGGCGTCGATGAACTGCCGTCATCCTCGCTCTTGATGGGTTTACCAATAGAAGGGGATGAGCGCGATGGGCATGCCCGCAGCAAAGCAGGGCGATCAGGTGATGGCGACCGACATGCATATGATTCAGCCGCCCGGCACGGCGCCTCCCGTTCTCACGCCGCACCCCTTTGCCGGTCTGATTGACGGCGGACTGAGCAGCGATGTCAAAATCATGGGAATGCCCGCCGCGACAATGAACAGCACCGCCTCCAACACGCCGGCGCATGTGCCCATAGGGGGGACTTTTGTGAATCCCCCCACCAACCGCGCGACCATTGTCATGGCCAGTGCGACGGTGATGATTAATGGCAAAGGCGCCGTGCGCAATGGCGATACCGCGAAGACATGCAACGATCCCGCCGAATTGCCAGTGGGGACGATCGTCGCAGTGGGTACCGTCATGATCGGGTAGACGATTCGAATGGCGGGGCGAAGCACGTCGTGCCTCCTCGGCCGGCACGGCGCGCCCGCCTCGCTGTGGAGAGGACCCTTCTATGGACAACAATTCGAGTGAAGGCAAAGGCTTCCTGGGAACCGGGATGACATTCCCGCTCCAGGTGGATGGCCAGGGGCACATCGCGATGAACTCCTTTGAAAATCATGTCCGCCAGTCGATCCTCTTGATTGTACAGACGGCGCGGGGCGAGCGCCTCATGCGGTCTGACTTTGGCGCCGGGCTGTTCGATCAGGTGTTCGCGCCCCTCAACACCACGACCACATCGCTCCTCGCTCATGATGTCAAGGAGGCGCTGATCCGGTTTGAGCCAAGAATCGAAGTCCTTGATGTCGCGGTCACGGCGGATGCCCAGCGCGAAGACGTCCTGCTCATCGATGTCCAGTACCGGGTGCGCCGCACCGACACGCAATTCAACGTTGTCTATCCATTCTTTCTTCAAAAGGGAATACTCTGATGGCGCTGCGCGGGCCTCTTCTAGACGGCCGCTCACTTCAGGATATTTTGAACCGGCTCCAGCAATTGACGTCGGCCCAGGTGCCGGAATGGACCCCCCCGCCCGAAGGCGATGCCGGGACGATGCTTCAGCGGATCTACGCGCGCTTGCTTGAACTGGCACTTCAGCGGCTCAATGCAGTGCCTGAAAAAAACCTTCTGGCTTTCCTCGATGCCACCGGCGTGAGTCTGATCCCGCCCTCTCCCGCCCGCGCGCCGCTCACCTTCTCGCTCGCGGCGGGCACGCCTCCGACCCGCGTGCCCAAGGGGATCCAAGCGGGGACTCAGCCCAGCGGGCAGCTTCCGGCCACTATTTTTGAGACCGATGACGATCTCACCGTCCTCCCGGCGCAACTAACGATGGGTTTGACTCTTGATCCGGTGTGGGATCGCTTTGCCGACTTGACCGCGACGATGGCGGGACAGTATGCCGCCGGATTTACGCCTTTTGTCGGCACCGATGCACTCCCCCACATTCTTTATCTGGGCGATGAGGCCCTGTTTGAGTTCACACGGCCGGCGATGATTACCCTGAATGCGAACTGGCAGAGCGGGCAATCCTCATCGCAAGTCGCAAAATTCTTCCAGCAGTTGTCTTATCGATATCAAACGCAGGGGCAGACCCAAACCCTCTCCGCCCCACCCGTTGTCAATGTCTCCGGCACTGCCGTCCAGGTTTCATTCCCCCTGGCCGATCCGGTGGATCTCGAAACGATCGGGCGCATTGGACTGGCACAAAGCCTCGCCAGCCGCTGGGTGCAGCTCGTGCTCACCACCCCTTTCCCCGATGCCTGGGTGGCCCATGATCTACGGCTGAGCAGTCTCGCCTTAACCATCAGCAACGCCCAACCCTTCCTGCCCGATCTTGCTTTTGCAAACAGTGCCCCGCTGGATGTGACCAAGGATTTTCTGCCTTTCAGCGCCGTACCGAAAGTCGGAGATGCATTCTATATCGGAAGCCGTGAGGCGTTCGCCAAACCCAATTCGACCGTTACGTTGAATGTGAATCTGAAGCCCGCAGATCCTCCGGTTCTGGCCTGGGAGTACTGGGATTCCGATGCAAACGCCTGGACAGGCCTTCCGCGGAGCAGCCTCACCGACACGACAGGCGGCAACACGATCAATCTGACTCGATCGGGCACGATTTCGATGCTCGTCCCGGCAGCCGTGCCGAAACGCGGCCCCACCGGGGGCGCCGCCGCGTGGAGCAACCTCTATCTGCGCGTCCGTCTGACCAGCGGGAGATATCGCGGCTCCCCACGAATCACAAAGTTTCAGTTTGTCGATTCCTCCGCACTCAAGCTCGCCGCGAAAGCGGGTGAGGTGAAGATCGCGGTGGCGAATCCTAGCCTGGCGGCACAAGGGCAGGTGCTCCTGGTGGAGCAGGAACCTGTGATGGTCACCGGGGGCAGTGGCATGACACTGAACGTGACGCCTGCCCTGCTTAATGACCACGCCGCGGGAGCGAAAGTCCAAGTCCGTGCGATTCAGCCGCTCACGACATTGAGCCTGGCTGTGGACAGCTCAGGCAACTCTGCCCCGCTGATCAAGGTGACGAGCGCACTGGGGATCAATGCGAATGATGTTTTGCTGCTGGACGACGAGTTTGCTCCCGAGTTTGTCACGGTCAAAAGTGTCACGGACGCCAACACCGTTGTCCTCCAAACAATGACCCGCTTCAGCCATGCTGCAAACGTCAGCGTGTCCCGCGTGGCCCCGCTCAGTTTGTTCGGATTCGCTGATGACGATTGGGTGGATTTCTCGGAACCGTTCACCCCTTTTGGGATCAACCCGGGCCCGGGCGACATGTTCAATTTCGAGACCTTTGCGGGCTTCTTTGCGACGATGGTCGCTTTCAGCCTGGAGGCAACAGATACCGGGACCACCAGCACCCCGATGGCAACAGGCGTCCAGTTCCGCGATCATGCGAAGCTGGATCTCAGTTCGAGTCCAAAGATGAGTCTGGGTTCAATCGTCGGGACGAAGATCGGCACCGGCGGCATCGTCGTCGGAATCAATACGAATCCGTTTATTGTCTTCCCGGTCTCCATCAATCCGCTGATGCGAATCAATATCAACGTCGCACTGGATATGATTCTGCCCCCGATCGAGCTCCAGTGGGAGTTTCTGGGTGCCAACGGCTGGCAGTCTTTCACTCCCACCGACAATTCCAACAACCTCCGCAACGAGGGACTGAGCACCATCGTGCTTCCCCCCACTGCGCCGGTCCAGGCGGAGGTGAACGGGCAGAAGAGTTACTGGGTACGCGTGCGGATCACCAGCGGGGATTACGGTATTCCAGTCGACTATGTCGCGGTGGATCCCTCGGATCCCTCGAAGGGTTTTCAGGTCAATCCCGGCACCGGCAATGTCGACCCGCCTGTCATCACAGACCTGTCCCTCAATTACCAGGCCCAACGCGGGCCAACCCTGGTGACGCAAAACAGCTTCCTCTTCGCCGATCAAACCTCGCAAGCCGGCACGGGTTTTGTCCCCTTTGTCGCGGCCCCGGACCTGATCCCGCAGATCTACGCCGATCCCGAGCCGGCGTTCTACCTTGCGTTTGACGCCATGTTCCCGGAACAACCGGTCCGCTTGTACGTGAGTACCACGCCCCGCGCCTTTGCAGGGAGCGTGGTCAAGGAAACCCGAGCCGCTCCCCTGCCCTCCTCACAACTCCCGCCGCTGCGCTGGGAATATTTTAATGGGACCGCCTGGCGGCAGCTTACCGTCATTGACCTGACCAATAATTTTACGGAATCAGGCAGCATCGAGTTCCTGACACCTCCCGACATCGCCCTGTTGGCCAAATTTGACCTCGTACCGAGCTATTGGATTCGTGCCCGCTCCTCCCAGAATGACCCGCTCCTCACGCAACATTTGCTCGGCGTTTTCCTCAATACAGTCCCCGCCACTCAGGCGGTCACGGTGGCGAACGAAATCCTGGGATCGGGCAACGGGATGCCGAAACAGTCCCTGCGCCTGAGCCGCTCGCCGGTCTTGACCGGCCAGCAAATCCTCGTACGAGAGACCGAACCGCCGTCAGATTTGGAAGGTGCGATGATAGAAGCGGAGGAAGGGAGCGACGCGATTCAGTCGCGTTTTAACGCCGCCACGGGCTCCCAGGAAACCTGGGTGCGCTGGCACGAGGTGGACAACTTTTTATCCTCTGGGCCGCAGAACCGCCACTATACGCTTGACCATGCCAGCGGGCTGCTTACGTTTGGCGATGGCGTTCACGGCCTCATTCCGCCGCGCGATACCAACAACCTCAATGCGACCTACCGCACGGGAGGAGGAAATTCGGGAAATCTGCCTTCTTTCGCCATCGCACAGATCAAGTCCCCTCTGCCCGGCGTGGCGGGGGTGACCAATCCCATCGCCGCCGATGGCGGAGCCGACGCGGAGACGATCCCGATGGCGGAAGAGCGCGGACCGCAAACTCTCAGGCACCGCTACCGGGCACTTTCCCCTGCCGACCTGGAATGGTTGGCGCGGGAAGCGGCCGGCACGCGCGTTGCCCGCTCCAAGTGCCTTCCCAATGTCAATCGCGATCTCGTCTTCGAACCGGGGTGGGTGACGCTTCTCATCGTTCCATCCGGCGCCGGATCAAAACTATCTCCGGGGTCGGAGCTCATCCGTGAGGTTGAGACCTACATCGCCGCGCGCGCCTTTGCGGGGCTGGCGCTGCAGACGCCCACGCGCGTGAACGTCATCGGGCCCGGCTACATCGAGGTGCGATTCATCGCGGAAGTGGTGCCGCAAGACCTTGAGGAAACAGAGTCGGTCAAGCAGAACGTTCTGACCGCGCTGACCGCCTTCCTGCACCCCTTGACGGGCGGGCTGGGTGGAACCGGGTGGAAGTTCGGTCGCGACGTTTACGCATCCGAGGTTTACAAGGTCATCGAGGACTTGCCCGGCGTCAGCCATGTTCAGAATCTCCAACTGTCTCCCAACGTCACGCAGCATCGCTTGAACTTCCTTTCTCCGCTGACCGCGGACCGTGACTTGCCCGAAGGCAGTGCCGTGATGGCTCCGAGCCGTCGCAAAGCGGCCTTGCTCGCCGAGGCCATTGCTGCCGGCTCTCCCATGAACCGGATCGCTGTCAAAGGTTTTAAAGAGGGCGACCGCCTCAGCAAGATCCAGGACCTCACGGTGCAGTCCGTTTCCGGCGAGAAGATCACTGTCGACTCTTTTTCCGGCGACGGGGTTGGATTCCCGCGCGGCAGTCTCCTGACGTCCTTTGACAACCTCTGGCGCACTCGACTGGCTCAGGGCATCCCGCGGAATGACACAGTCTCTCAGGTTTTCGTGGAAGATACGGAGTTTGCGTCTCGGTTGAATCCCGGCGATGTGCTCACGGTCTTTTATCCCTTTCCGATGACAGTGACCTCCTTGGCAGAAGATCTCCTGCCGCTGACCGTGCAGTCCGTGTCCGCAAACACAGTGACCGTCGCCGCTTTCAACACCGGCGCTGCAGGCTTGGACCCCGGGACTCTGGTGTCAACTAGTGATGGGGGAATGCAAACCCTCCTGGAACAGGGCATACCGCCCTACCAGAGCGGGATCACGCAGATTATGGTTCACGATCCGATGTTCGCCGCTTTATTGCAGTCCGGCGACTCGATCGATGTGCATCTGGCATCGCAGACCCTGGCCATTCAACCTTACATGACGGAACTCCCCTTTGCTGCAGGGACCGTCCTTGCCACAATGGACAATCGGGTGCGGTCGCCCTTGTTGACCGAAATTCCGGCTGATCAACCAGTAACCTCTATCACGCTGGGCGACTGGGGGAGCGAGGATGTCTTGCTTTGGCGCCGTGACGCTCCCGGTGACCAGCAGAGAGCGACCATCCAATTCGTCGAGCCGGTGATCGACCTTGTCTACCTCGACGACAACTTTCTTGTCTATTCGGGAAAGCACACGATCACGATGGTGGGCCCTTAGCCTTACGGCCCCATCCTGGACGGTTTGACCACTTTCTGCAGCATTCAACATAGAGGGAAGCATCATTTAGAGATCGGAACAAAGGCCATGCCACTATCCCTGCTGAACCTGGACGACCGCAATTTTGAACAATTGACCGCCGCTGCGCAGGCGTTGATCCCGAAGAATTTCCCCGGGTGGACGGATTTCAACCCCTCTGATCCCGGAATCACCTTGCTTGAGCTCTTTGCCTTTCTGACTGAAGCCCAGGTGTACCAGATCAACCGGGTACCGGAGCGAAGCCTCGAGCGATTTGCAGGCTTGGTCGGCGTGATGCGATCGCCTGGCGAACCCATTGAGGGGACTTTGCGCCGCGTGATCGCCGCTCTAAACGTTGAGGATCGCGCCATTACGGAAGCGGAATTTGAGCAGTTGGCGATCGAAGCTGTCCCGGGCACTGTCGCCCGGGCCAAAGCAGTCATCGTGGTGGTCAATACGCCGGATGTCTTCCCGGACGAACAATTCGTCGACATCGTTCTCGTACCCAACGCGCCCGATGTTTCGGCGCCTCTGCCTGATGATGCGCTGCGTCAACAGGTTTTTGATTTCCTTCAGCCGCGACGGTTAATCACGACGCGGGTGCGCGTCGTTCAACCCCAATACACGGATGTTGCCATTGCTTTGACGGTCGTCCGCGATCCCATCCGCCGGCTGGACCGGACGGTGGTGCAGAACAACGTGGAACACGCGGTCCGTACCTTCCTTGGCCCGCTGGGTGGAGGGATCGACGGCTTGGGATGGGAGTTTGGACGTGCGGTGTATCGTTCCGAGCTCAGCCAACTGATCGAAGGGATCGACGGCGTGGACCACATCAAACAATTGCTCTTAAACGGAAATGAGGATCTCAACGAAGCGCGCCTCTCTTCCGCCGCCTCATTGGTCAACCTCGCCACGCTAGGCGTCACCGTTGTGGATGGAGAATAGATGGCAAATAACACGCGTCCCCTTCAATTCCGCGAATACCTCCCGGCCGTGTTCCGCTCGGACGAGGTGAACGGTGTCAGCTTTTTGAGCCGGTTTCTCCAGAGTTTTGAAATCCTGTTTGAGGAATTGGAGGGAGCGGTTGAGGGAACGCCGGACCTGAGCAGCGGCGGCATCCCGGATTTGTTCAGTCCGGACACGACCCCTCCACCGGAATTTGCGCATCGTCCGCAGCCGGACTTGGATTACCTGAATTATCTGGCCGGCTGGCTGGCGTTGCCGCTTCGCATGGAAAAGCCGATCGCGTTCAACCGCGCCTTCTTCAAGCTGGCAATCCCGCTTTATGGCCAGCGTGGCACCCGGGCGGCTATGGAGGGATTGCTGCGCGGGTGGCTCAAAGGCGATCTGCTCGAGGTCACTCCGCCGTTGAGCCTGTTGACGGATCTGACCCGAAACCACACGGATATCGATGCCATTTTTCAACTCGGCGTGAGCGCGCAGGTGGGGGTGAACACCGTGTTGGGTGAAGGCGCCCCTTTTTATTTTGCTGTGGACCTGGTCACGGACCCGGCGGTCAGTGCGCTGCACAATCCGGATGGATTGGCGGCCTTGCAGCAGGCGGCGCGGTCGTTGCTCGATTCGGAAAAACCGGCGTACACCTACTATCAACTGCGGGTTCGGGCACAGACCATGCAGCTGGCCCCGGCGCCAGGCGCGGAAGTCCAAGGCGAGGTTTATGCCCAGACCGGTGAAACGACACTGCTGTGGGATCTGCCGTGGATATTTGACAGTGACTGTTGATCCCGCTGCACCTTCAAGCTTTCAAAGGGAAATGGAGGAAGCCCCATGGATGATGTCAACAAGCGAATGAATTTTTTCGACCGGCAGTTTCTGCGAGCGAGCGATTTTCAGGCCGAACAGTCTTACCACCTCGACCGACGCACGCGGCACAACCGCCTGCTGCACACACCGGGTGTTGCTGAGGGCCTGGAAGTGCTGGGTGACGTGGGCTCAACGACGGTAACGGTGAAGCCGGGAACCGCGCTCGACGCCCAGGGACATGAGATCGTTTTGTTGAGGCAACTCACCCTGAACTTGCCCGCGGGACCTGCCCAGGTGGGCGTCTATATTGCGTACACGGAGGCGCCCGATACTCCGAGTACCGATCCCGGCGTGACAGGAAGTACACGCGTCACAGAAAGCCCGGTCCTCGCACAGGTGCCCCCCGACCCGCAGCCTGCGAACGGAGTGCTGCTCGCCAACCTTTCTATGAACAACGGACAATTGACGGTCCAACCGGACATCACGGTCCGTACCCGGGCGGGAACGATCATCGGTGATGACTTCTCCGTCCGCAGCTTAACGCTCAAGTCCACCACCGCCCCTCCGAATCAATGGCCCAAGCTGAGCTGCAGCCAGGCCAATTTGCTCATTACCGGAGGAGGCAACGTGGGTATTGGAACCACAACGCCCTCCGGACACATGCTCGATGTCGCCTCCACCGCCGGGGCTTCCGGAAACAGCGCCGTTCGGGCGCTTTTCCCTGCGGGCGGAGGGCTTGCGGGGACCGAATTTGCCGCGCTGGCGCATCGGGATGGGGAATGGAAGGCGGTCTACGCCAAAGCCGGATCCGGCGGCGCCATCGCCCTGTACACGGATGGAGAAGTCGATCTGATGAACGGCAATGTCGGTGTTGGGACGGCATCGCCGGTGCGCCGGTTACAGGTCGGGGCCGATGTGGGCGGCATTGGGTTGGATCCCTCCGATGCGAGTCCCAATGCGGGGTACGTCCGGTTCGGGGACAACACGGGGTGGAAATTGCACTTCGGCCGCTCGCGTGAAAGTTCAGGCGGGGGGCTGAACGCCGGCACAAATGGCATTCTCATGACGCTCCAGGATAATGGCAATCTCGGCGTGGGAACGTCGAACCCTCAGACCCGGCTGCAGATCAAATCCCTGACATCGATTAACGAAGGCCCCACGGCTGCGGGCGCCTGGGCGAATCTCGGCTCCAATGCCTTTTTTGACGGCGCATGGAAAAGAATCGATGCGACGAAGCCCGCCGTGAACCTCCATATGAATGGGGATGACTCAGCAGGACAGGAATTTCGCTTCTTGCGAATTGAGGCGGATGGGACCCGGTTAAGGAACCTCGCGGTCCTGGGGAGTCAGACGAGCTATATCACGGAAAGCAACGTGGGGATCGGAACCGCAGCGCCCGGGTTCAAATTGGACGTCACCGACCGGATTCGCTTGAGACAGGGCCCCAGCGGCACCGCAGGAATCTGGTTCTTTCAGACCGCCGCGAACCGGGACCAGGCTTTTGTCGGCATGGCCACCGACACCGGTATCGGATTTTACGGGGTGAACATGAGTTCCTGGGGATTGGTCATGGACACCACCACCGGAAACGTGTCAGTCCGCGGCTCCATCGCTGCCGGTGGCGGCAAGGGCGGTTACATCATGGATCAGTTCGTAAACAACCTGGGAGACACCCTGGAACAGGGCGATGTCGTCGTCATCGCCGGGGATCAGCCTTCCCATAGTTATGGGGCGAACAACAATATCCCTGTCCCTGAGGTGGATCTTGCCCAGCATACCGGGGACACGCGCGTTTGCGGGATTGTGGGTGAGGTCTATGGGGAATTCAGAACCAAGGCGGACGAAGATTCTGATTCCGACGCGAAGGCCCCCAAGCCGAAAAAAGGCAAATCGACAAAACCGGGCGAGGGATCCCTCGCAGAACGCCGGCATGCCTTTACGTCGGCAGAAATGGCGTCCCGCGACTCCACGAAGATCGAACGGGGACAAATCGGCTGGATGGTCACGCTGGGCGCCTTCGCCCACTGCAAGGTCGACGCTGACATTGCACCCATCAAAGTGGGCGACCTCTTAACCACCAGCCCCACCAAGGGGCATGCCCAGAAGGTCACGGAGTCCGGCAAAGCGACCGGCGCTATCCTCGGCAAGGCTCTCGCCTCGTTGAAGAAAGGGAAAGGAAAAATCCCGGTCATGGTCATGCTCCAGTAATTTCGCTTCGTGAGAGAGGTTGAGGAAGGTCCACTCCATCAGAGTCTTTCATCCTAAGAAAGGGATATTCCATGAGAGAACAATTGCAAATGCGCTTGGAGATGTTGAAAAAGGAATTTGAAACCGGACAGTCGAAACTTCGAGAACTGGAAAACCAGGCGGCGATTTATCGTGAAACACTGTTAAGAATTAGTGGGGCGATTCAAGTACTGGAGGAACTGGCCGCCGAAAGCGGGACGAGAGAAGAGGACAACGTCCGCGAGATGGAGCGAGTTTCTTGACCAGTCCTGCAATGAAGTGAGGATCCTATCGCCGTCAGCCTCCTTTAATGTCTGCCCTGGAGCGGTCCGCCATCACATCCCAGGGGCATTGCGGCTTCCCAGCATAAGCCGTTCATCGGTGGGGCCTCCGCCGCATGCAGCAATGGGCCGAACGGCGTAATCCGGGGATTCCGTTCTATGGAAAAGGCAGCGCCAGGAAAAGAGCGTCAGGGGAAGAGCCCGAAACGGCCGGCGATGACTACGCAGGCAGCGGCTCAGCAACATGCCTCGCGTCCCCCTCTCTTGCGACTTCAGCAGGAGGCCGGAAATCAGGCTGTTCTCCGTTTCCTGCAAGCCAAGCTCCGTATTGGACAGCCCAATGATCCCCGGGAGCAGGAGGCCGACCGCATCGCCGAGCAAGTCACGACAGCCCCTCCCGGCACGGTCGCCCCACCCGAGGTCCACCTCTCCGCCGCTACGTCTCCCCCCGACCCCGGAACCGGGACGCTGGTTCAACAGAAGACGGACGCTCCTTCCGCCGCGACCACTCCCCCCGTTCCAGAAAGTTCTCTCCAGAATTTGGGGCCCGGTCAGCCGCTCGACCCGGAGACTCGCGCCTTTATGGAGCCTCGCTTCAATCACGACTTCAGCCAGGTGCGGGTACACACCCATGCTGCCGCGACAAAATCGGCGCATGATATGAATGCCCTGGCGTTCACAGTGGGCCAGAATGTCTTATTTGACGCCGGGCGGTATGCCCCCTCGACGGGCGACGGGCGACGTCTCCTGGCCCACGAATTAGCGCATGTGATCCAGCAGACAGCTCAACCGGGCAGGGTCACTGCTATGGTTCAAAGGAAAACCAGGGCTCCGGGCGTGTGGTACCAAGAGGCGTTGGACAGGCTGGCCGTGGCGAAGCGGGGAATCGTCCATTTCGAAACAAGTGACTTTCTCCCCTACGACCTCCCCATGATCCAGAAATTCGTGGACCTCGTCGAGGCGATCGACAAGGAAGATCGTGCCGCCGTCCCCCAACTGCTCGCCGATTTCATGGCGGGAGATCCGTACAAGCTGCCGCCCTTGTTCCCATCCGATTCGCTGGCAAATGAAGTCATTGCCCGTCTGATGTTGCTCGGTCTTAACACCGAGTCCGCGAAGTTCCGCATTTGGCATTTGCAGCAGCCGCAACGAACGCCCCCCCAATCCCCCACGCACCGGGATTACTCCGATGAAGTCTATTTGTGGGAAGACGTGCTCGAACGGCTGACGAACCGCATCCCTGACAAGGACGCGGACGCAGCTTTGAAGGCGCTGGACGCGCTTGCCATCCTGTTCGAGCAGGTACGGAACGAAGCGGCCAGTCTGGATCAGAATGCCATCAAGAGGGATATCGAGCGGAGAAAGCACATCATCGATACGGGGCCGGAGTACTATGTCGGTCGGCCCGACAGAACCATTTCCGTTTACCAGTCCCAGTTGATCGAGTTCTTGCGCCAGACCTTTGGAGGCATGCAGGCCGCCTACCAGGTGGTGCTTGATCGCGCTTTGACGGATTTGGGGTCCGGCAAGGGAGAGAAGTATCTTCAGATTGCAAAGGACCGGCTGGAAAACAAGCTCGCAGGACTGGTGTTCCCTGCGGATGCAGCGAAGCAATCGGGGGCGGTCACGCTCCCGGTAACGCGCACGGAGTTTAAGAAAGGCGGCGGGCGGCATCTCGACATATTCCTGAAAGACAAAGCAGCGGAGCGTCGGTCTGTAAAAATTACTTTTTATGATGTGGATATGCCGGAAGGTTTGGGCAGCGAGAAAGAACTCGATTTCGGCCGCATTCTGACGATCCGGCGAGGCCAAATCCAGGTGGTGGAACGCATTTACGGTCTGGGAAAAGATAAGACCGGAAAACTGACGGAAGAGACAAAAGAGAACGCCGCTGCGATCGCCCGGCTGGGCAAAGAAGGGCTCCACCTCGAAAGTGACGACGACTGGCGCAAGTTCCTGGTGGCGAAATTTGAACTTAATCTGGCCCGGACTGGAAAGAAGGATGAGGCGCTGACCGCCGTCATTAAGCTCCTGGAAGCCTATCTGCGTGCATTCACGACCCACACCCCTTACAACATCGACGATTTCGGCGACAACCTGCTCACCACCACCTTCCCGCGCGCCTTGACCGGCCAGTTGATCCACGATTGCGGGGTGTACGCCCTGCGCATCGCGTACATGCTCTCGCTGCTCCGCGAGCATCCCGATCTGAAACTGCGTTTTCGTTTTATTGTGTTCCCGGTCCATATCGGCCTGATCATCACCGGGGAGGGTCTCCCGCTCTATATCGCACACAACGACCAGTTCACCATCTACTCTGCCTCTGACGTCGCTCTCTTGCAGCAGGAATGGAAACAAACCGACCCCCGCGGCCAGCGTCGCACCCCATCACCCAAGGACGAGACGGAACAATTTCTGGGCGAGTTGGCGGGGGAGGAATTTATCTCCAACACAGACCTGCCCTTTAAGACCATGGACGTCCCGCATCTCAAGGGAAAGCCGGCCGCAATGAAAGGGGATCTCTGGCGGTTTTACACCAGGAAGGCCCAGGTCGAATTGTTCGGGCCCACAGCCAAAGACCCCAAAAGCCCGAACTACCAATTCCATTTGCGCTACCTGGACGTGCTGGAAAAGATGCGGGCCCACTACAACACCTATGTCGTGCCTTTCTGGAACCAAAAGGCCCACGTGGCCTGGCTGAAGTACGGGCCATTACTCATAAAGGCCTGGGAACAGATCCAAGCCGTGAATGCCGGGCGAGATAAGCAGGCGGCCGAAACTCAATACGATGGCCTGGCGCAAGTCTATTCCGGCATCCTTGTCGCGGGATTGCAGGAGGTCGAGAACACCTTCGGCCCGATTACGACGGCACAGATTGAAATTTCACGGGAATTGCAGGCCCATCCTGATATCATTGCACCAGCTGGTTCTCAGACACACAGCGAGCGGCTGGAGACCGTTTTCGAGAATCTCGGACGATCTCCTGGTGCCTGGTGGCAACGTGAAGTGTATGACCACCTGCGGCTCATCCGGGGGAGGCAGAAACCCGAGGCGCCATTCGCGAAAGACGAAGACCTTCTTGGGCCTGTCGATTGAGGGACGCCACCACACGCGATTAGGCTTAAAACCTCAATTGAGAGGGATGAGGACAAACCCAGTCTCATGAATTCCGGAGAGGAGGAGGATTATGCCCGATAAGCTGACCGATCAGGATTATCAAGCTGCAGCAAACCTGCTCCAGTGCGACGTGGCTTCCATAAAGGCCGTCGCGGAGGTTGAAAGTCGTGGAGATGGGTTCCTCAGCGATGGAAGGGTAAAGGTTCTCTTCGAGGGCCATCAATTCTACAAGTTTACAAACGGTCTCTATGCGACGTCGCATCCTACGATTTGCTATCAGAAATGGACCACGGAGTTCTACGCCAAAGGGGCGACCGCCGACATACGTGGCGCCGGAGAATTGGCGCGTCTTGAGGAGGCCATGTCTCTGGACCGCACCGCGGCCTTGAAATCCGCAAGTTATGGCAAGTTTCAGATCATGGGTTTCAATTTCCAGATCTGCGGTTTCACAACCGTCGACGACTTCTATCAGGCCGTCCAAATCAGTGAGGGCGCCCACCTCAACGCCTTCTGTAGCTTCATCAAGGCCAACTCCCTGGATGCTGCGTTGCGCGAGTCTCGCTGGGCCGATTTCGCGAACAAATATAACGGTCCGGATTACCAGAAGAATCAGTACGACACCAAACTCGCGGCGGCCTATGGAAAATATGCGACCGCATCAGCCTGAAAGGGACTGGCTTGGAAGAGCAGTTGTCAGTTGCCAGTTCTCAGTTGCCAGTTGCCAGGTTCAACTTGGAAGAAGAGGATGAAGACAGAATTCGGAAGTCAGAATTCAGAGGTCGGATATGAAAGAACGAACACGTCGGATTCTAATCCCAGGAAGCAGCACTCTGGACTCGTTGCTCTATCTTTGCTTATCCGGAAAACCTAGCAATGGACCCCATCATCCCAACCTCTCACAACTGAGAACTGACAACTGAGAACTGGCAACTGCAACTCCCCCGCGGATGCATGAATGAAAGCAACCCGAGTTGAACCTATCGAGCTTGCCAACTCCCTCAAAAAAATTCTTCCGATTGCCAGTCCACTTCCTGCTGCGACCATCATTGTGCCCTCTTCGCGTATGGCTTCCTCCTTGCGCCGGGAGCTTACCGGTGAGGGGGCGCTTTCCGGAGTTCGCTTTTTTACTCCCATCGAACTGGCGGAAGATATTCTTTTAAAAGGGGGAGTGGCTTTTCAGCGGTGTTCTCAAGCAGCCCGCGCGCTTGGGCTCCAGGTGCTGATCGAATCGAGGGAACTCGAGGGCCGCCTGGAGTACCTCGACCTCGGCCAGCTTCGAACCGGCCCCGGCTATTCTCAGGCCATTTCCATCACCCTCGCGGAATTGGAGAGTGCCGGACTCGGCCCCGATGATCTCCTTAAACTGTCTGTAAAGAATGGAGGCATCCCTGAAAGGCGCTTTCATGACCTGGCGACCCTCTGGGCTGCGGTCGAAGAAAGGTTTTTATCCGACGTGCCGCCCGCCTGGACCGTTGCTCGCATTCTTCGAGAGGCAGCCCGCTGTCTCCAGGAATTTCCCGGTTCATTCTCCTATTCCGGACCGCGAGTCCTTGTTCTCTGCGGCGATGTGACAAACGTGGAAGCCAGGTTTTACGCATCGATTCCCGATCTTCAGCTTCTTTATGTGCCCGCCCTTCCGGAACGATCCGAAACCAATCGCCGCCTGGACTATGTTTCAGACCTTCTGGGGGTAAGACTGGACTCTGAAACGATCCTTACAGATGGAAGATCGGAGCTCGATGTTCTTCGCGCTTTCCTTTTCCAGCCACCTCAAACACTGGCGAACCCTGCTCGCGCCCGATCGCAAGAGGCAGACGGGACGGTGCATCTTGAAGTCACTTCAGGAATAGAAGAAGAGCTCGCGGTTGCGGTTCGATGGGTGGCCGAGCAGGTCTTCGAACACCACACACCCCTTGAGCGCATTGCCGTCCTTCTGCCCTCACTGGATCCTCTGGCGGGGATGCTCGTCGAGCGGCTGAGCCGGCTCGACTGGATGAATTACGCCGTTACGATGGGCAACGTCGAGGGTCAAGCACCGGTTTACGTGGCGGGTGGATTGCCGACAAGAATGATGCCTATGGGAACTAAGATCGGAACTCTCCTGCGAACACTGGGGGTTCGATTGGCCGCCGAAGAGTTAGTCAGTCTTTTTCCCGCCCTTGGGACCCAGCGCTCCGAAGGGGGAGAAGAGCGAATCAATCGTGCCGATGCCTGTGAAGTTGTGTACCGCTGTGGTACCTTGGGCGGCTCGCGCGCGCACCCGGAAGGGTATCGGGAATGGCGCCCTGCTCTCGAGCGGCGCGTCGCGATTCTTCAGCGTGTCATCGAAAAGGGAGAGGGTGTTGTCGATCCGGAGATTCCGACCTATCCCCGCGGCATCGAGCCCCTGCGGCGTCAGCTTCAAATGGTTCAATTGATCCTTCCGGCGGTTCGGGCCCTGGAGGAACTCTGCCACCATGTCCAGAGCAACGAGTCCCTGGAGACATTGTGGCAGTCGGTGGAAAAGTTTTGCGACGAATGGTTCCTCCACTTTCCTGATTTCTATGTTTTTCTATCAAGCTTGAAGGAGTCGATTCAGACTTTGATTCGCAGCTGGCTGGTCCAGGATCTAAGAGGGGATGATGCCCTTCGCGCGATCCAAAGTGAGCTTGATGGATTGCGCGTTCCGACGGCTCGTTTTGGCCAGCCTTGCCTCTATATCGGAACCATCCAGAGCGCCGTCGGCCTGACCTTTGATGCCGTTCGATTCATTGGACTCTCAGAAGGGCAACTTCCCTCCGCCCCTCACGAGGATTCAATTCTTCCGGATCTAGATCGCGACCAAATAGAAGCCGGCTTATTTGGAGGGCAGAGGGCTTTGCCCCGGGGTGCGGATCGCGCCATGTCCGACCTGCACGCGCTTCACCGGACCATCCGGGGGGTCCGAAAGGAGGTAGTGTTGAGTGCTCCCCGTGAGACGCTGGATCGGCAGACTCGCGAGCCCTCGGGGGTACTCCTTGAAGCTGCAGCAGCCCTGTGGCGACACTCTCTCAAGGACGGCCCCACTCCTACCATGTCCGTCTTTCGAAGCGCCTACCTTCAGCCCGGGCGACAGTCGCGACCCGACGCCATGAAACTGGCCGGGGTTGGCCCATCGGTATCACAGCAAGCGGTTGCCGAAATTCACAATTCCCCCGTTCATGGTTCGTGGGTGGCTGAGCAAAAAAGAATGCGAGAATTAATTCTTATCGCCGACACGAACCAGTTCTCCATTTTTGACGGCATCCTTGGGGAAGGATCGTTAATGCCTTTTGACTTGGGGATTGATCCCATGCATCCGCTGTCTGCCACCCGCCTGTTGAAACTGATTGAGTGTCCTCATCGGTTCCTGCTGGAGTGTGTTCTGGGTTGGGAAGAGCCGGACGAACCTCGCACGGGCATGGAGATCGATGCCCTCGCTTACGGTTCTCTTCTGCACCGCGCTTTGGAAAAGTTTCTGAAGGAAAACGGGGCGGATTTTTCGGCGCGCAAGGGTGATCTGAAAAAGTGGCTTGGATCGGCGAAAAAGATCGCCTTGGATGAGTTTAAGGAGTTCCTGGACGAATATCCGTTGATCGGCGCGGCTCTTCGGGAGTGGAATCAAAAACATCTTCAGCTCGATATCGCCCGCGTGTTGCGCTGGGATTGGGAACACTGGCCCACACCCAGCCGGTTCATCGCGGCCGAACAGGGCTTCGGATATCCCCTGCCCGTCCCCCTGGACCTTAATCCGAAAGTCTATTTCCGGGGGTTCATTGACCGGATTGATGAACAGCCCAATGGATTGTTTATCCGTGACCTCAAGAGCGGCAGGTCACATCCGCGTGTTGGAGATGAACGCCAGCCCATTCCCCGGCTCGACACCCAACTGGCGGTCTATGCTCGCGCCCTCGAATCCGGTGCGTCCTTTGCGGGAAAGAAGATGGCTGGTGTGGCGTATGTGTATGCCAAGACGGGAGGAGACCTCGAGCGCCGATTTGAAAAGGACCTGTCAGACTTGCTGAGTGAATCGCAAAACTGGCTGATGCTATGTGCCCAATTGCTGCAACACCGCCTCTTCCCTCGAACCACCAATTCGGAGGACTGCACGTATTGTCCTTTTAGACCGGTCTGTGGAGAAACTGCTAATCAGAGAGCGGCAGAAAAGCTTTCCTCGGCCACCGGCACGCTGGAATCGTTCAGGGAGTTCAAGGAGAGGTATCAAGAGAAATAGTGTCTATGATCCAGAGGCCGACCATCGATCGGGAGGCGTTCGAGGCTGCGATTTCAGAGCGGGATCGCAACGTCGTCATCGATGCAGGTGCGGGAACAGGCAAGACAACCGCCCTCATCCGAAGGTTCATCAACCTGGTGGCGCCGAACAGCAGCAATCGGGAATCCATTCCAATTGCTCGTCTCGCAGCCATTACGTTTACGCGCCGGGCGGCGGGAGAATTGCAGTTCCGCCTTCGACAGGTCTTGCTCCAGGAACTCTCGAAGAAGGCACTCTCGCAGAAGCGGGAAAGACAACTTTACGAGGCGCTTTCCTCGATCGACAGTGCCTACATCGGGACGATCCACAGCTTCTGCGACCGCCTGATGCGATTGCGTCCCGTCGAAATGAACCTGAGCCCATCGTACGAGATCCTCGAAGATCCAGCCGAGCTTGTCGCCGAGACAGTGGAATCTCTGGTCCGGGCCGCCCAAACCGGGACACTTTCCCAATTCGTTAAAGACCCATCAAGGGCAAAAGAAGCGGAAAAGACCGTCTGCGATTTTCTGGTAGCCGGGCTTCGCCTGCGCTCCTATGAGGGAGAATTTCAGACTTGGAATGGACTCGATTCCCTGGTGGAGGGATTCATCAATCATCGCGACATTCCACCCCGGGAGTTTGAAATCGGTCCGCCGGACCTCAAGAAGACCGAGAGACTGGCAAGGGAGATCATCAGAAAAATTGAATCGCTTTCGGGGGATTCGAAAGGGCATCGGCTCTTTCGATCGCTTCTGGAGCCTCTCCAGGGTTTGCTTGAACTATCAGATCCTGGAGAAGCCCTTGAAACAATGGTCCAGCTCACTGACATTAAACCGAAGACCCTGACGAAGGGAGCTGACTGCAACGGCGATGATCGCGTCTTTCGCCTGGCGAAAGACTACGGCCGCGCCAAGACAGACCGGCAATCTCCGGAGATATCCTATCAGGACCAGCTTACCCGTCCTTTTTTCCAATGGATGGCTGCTCGCCTGGTGCGTTTGTCTCCGGTCGCTACTCAAATCTATGAGTCTGTGAAGGGACGGCATCAGGCGGTGGATCACCTGGATCTGTTGCTGCAATTTCGCAATCGCATTCGTGAAAACAAGGAACTGCGGGGTTTCTATCAAGGGCTCTTTGACCACATCCTTGTGGACGAATTCCAGGACACCGACCCGTTGCAGATGGAAATCATGTTCTTCCTGGCGGAAGCCGCTCCTGCCCGTGCAAGAACTTGGGAAGAGGTCATGCTCTCGCCGGGACGGTTGACGATTGTCGGCGACCCCAAGCAGTCCATCTACCGTTTTCGGAGAGCGGACATCCGGTCCTATGATCGAGCGCGCCGGTTGCTCGGGCAACAAGGCGCCCTTGAAGTGAGCTTGGTGGCCAACTTCCGCAGCCGGCCGCAACTCATCAATGCCTTCAACCGCCGATTCAAAGAGATTCTCGGGGAGCATTTGCCGGGTACAAGTTCCGTCAATGAAATCTCTGGAAAGTCCTTATATGACCCCCTGGCTCCCAGTGGGGTCATTCAAGAGACGAGCACTCCATGCGTGCGAGGGCTACCGTATACCGGCTTCGAGAAAAAGCCGGATGGAATGCTCGTAGAAGCAGAAATGCTGGCGCGATATGTCCGTTGGATGGTCCACTCAAAAAAAGGCAAAGTGCGCGATCCCACCTCGGACGAAGAACGTGAAGTTCGCTTTGAAGATGTGACGGTTCTTGCGCGATCAACCAGTTACGTCCCGTTGCTGCTGGAGGCATTTCGGCGATACAACGTCCCTTATTCTGCCCGAGGCGGCAGACTGTTTCTCTTGGAACCGCTGGTGCGGAGGTTTATTCTTGGCCTGCGTGCGATTGCCGATCCACAGGACGGCGTCGCCCAGGCCGCCCTGTTCCGTCCACCATTTTTTGCAGTCGATTACGCGGACCTGCTTGTCGCAGAATGCGACGAAGACGCATTGAAGGGAGCCCGTGAGGAGGTCAAAGAGGCCGCGGCACGCGCGCAGTCTGCACGGGAATTTGTGCGCGACTTGAGACGACATCGCTATTCCAGACCACCTTCGGCAACGGCGCTGGACCTGCTCGAACGATCGGGGTTTGGCCGGTCGGTGGCTCTGATGCCCAACGGAGCGCTTACCCTGGGCATGATGAGAGAGATCATCATGGAGATGGACTTGATGGCGGAGAAAAGGAGCTTCGACTTCGATGGGGTGACCCAGGAAATCCGGAAATGGGTGGACGATCCCGTGCAGATGGATCCACCCGATCCGGTGGATGTCTCCGCCGTCCGCGTTCTGTCGATTCACCAGGCCAAGGGGTTGGAGTTTCCTGTGGTCATTATCTGGGACGGCTTTGATTCGATCTCGGCGGCGCGTGACCTGCCCAGGGCCTGGTACGTCAGCCACGACGGCGAGTCTTGGGGCATTGATCTGGATCCAATCAAGGTCAGTCTCCCTCCCGGAAGCACGGCATTCGATCAAGAAAAGAGTTATGCGGCCGAGGAGCGCAAGCGGTTGTATTACGTGGCCGCAACCAGGGCGCGGGATATGCTCATCCTTCCACTGCCGGATAATCCCCGGGGCGTTCCAGCGACGAGTCAACTCGCCGAGGGTCTCCCTGCCGACTTACTCCACATGGAGCGCATGTATTCCCGCGCCCTTCTGCCGGCTTGGGCGAATGGGATTTCTCCGGCGCCTTCCATCCGTGAAATCGCCACCTCCGGAGAATTTGACACGGCCATCGAGCAGTCGCAAAGGAAATGGAACGAAGCCTTGAAAGCGTCTTCCCGCCCAATCGCTGAGCCGCTAGCCGTCACCAGGGCCATCTACGAGGGCGCACCGGTCCGGGAAGAAGACGACCACCAGGCAGACCGGGAGGTTGCGTCGAGGGAAAAGAGCCGGGAGGGCCGCTACGGTTCGGAATTTGGACAGCTCGTCCATGAGGTCCTGGCCGCCGTGGTTTCCGGATCAATAACCGGTGTAAAGCAACTGATCCACGCGGCTGCGGCCCAGATCCCGGGCTGCAATCATCTCGACGAAGCCATGGGCGATATCGAGCGCGCTGTTTTGTCGCTTCGGAAGACCGGAGTCTTGGGCGATGGTTTTCAAACGGAGTCAGAATATCCAGTCGTCATGGCCGATGGAAAGGGCCATCTCCTCGTGGGCTTTGTCGACCTCGTGGCCTTGTCGTCCAAGGAGGTTTGGATTATTGACTACAAGACGAATTCAGTTTCTGCCGATTTGACGACCTCTCCCTTTCCGGAATACATCCAGCAACTTCGTACCTATGCCAGGATGTTGAACGCAGCAGGAGTGATCGGCACCCGACAGGTGAGGCAAGGGTTGCTCTTTACTGCGACCGGGCAGATCCTGGAGGTCTAGCTACCCATGCGTTGGTAGCCGTGATCCCGCTCCTTGGGATCACGGCTACCAACGCAAGCAGTTTCGTGAGCTGCATTCATTGGTCACCATAATTCATCATGCTCGATAGACGAAAGAGGAAGATCTCGTGAAAAAGGCTTGTGCTGTATTTCTTCTTCTCCTGGCAGTCCTGCTCCTGGCGCAAACCCGGCAGAACTCCGGCCAGGAGTCTTTTGCCTTGGCTCACGTCACCCTTGTTGACGTGGCCGACGGGTCGACCGTGCCCGATGTGACTGTCCTGATCACCGGCAATCAAATCGCTGACGTCGGGAAATCCGATCAAGTCCCGGTGCCGGCAGGCACGAAGGTTGTGAATGCTGAAGGCAAGTTCTTGATTCCGGGTTTGTGGGATATGCATGTCCATTGGTATGACAAGCGCTCCCTCCCGCTATTCACCGCCAATGGTGTTACCGGCATCCGGCAGATGTTTGGAACCCCGGAACTGCTGCGATGGCGCCAGGAGTTGGCCGATGGCTCACTTCAGGGACCGCGCATGATCGTCGCCAGTCCCATTCTTGACGGTCCGCGCCCGTTCTGGCCGAACTCCATCGCCGTGGGCAACGAGGGCGAGGGCCGGAAGGCCGTCCTCAAAGTCAAAAAATGGGGGGCGGACTTTGTGAAGGTCTATTCGTTTCTGCCGCGCGACGCCTACTTCGGCATCGCGGAGGAGGCGAAGGAACAAGGAATCCCTTTCGCCGGCCACGTCCCTTGGTCCGTCTCCGCGGCCGAAGCCTCCGATGCCGGGCAGAAGAGCATCGAGCACTTGACCGGCGTCTTCATGGCTTGCTCCGAGGACGAGGAGAAAATCAGAAGACAGCTTCCGCAAAATACCCCTTTCGGAGCCCGCTCCCTCATCGAAGCGAGTGCTCTTGCGAAGTACGACCGCAGGAAGGCAGCGGCGCTGTTCCAGCGGTTTGTAAAAAACGGGACGTGGCAGTGTCCCACGCTGACCGTGCTGAGGAGTTCCGCGAACAGGGAGGAAAGGGGCTTCAGGGATGATCCGCGCCTCAAGTATATGCCGACCGAAGTCAGGGAGAGATGGGAACGGAGGGCCGAAGCGCGGTCCACCATCAGGGCGGAAGAAGAATACAATTACGCCAAGAAGGTCTATCCCAAGTACTTTGAACTCATCGGCGCGATGCGGCGCGCGGGCCTTCAGTTTCTGGCCGGAACCGACACCGGAAATCCTTACTGCTTTCCAGGGTTCAGCCTGCACGATGAACTCGCGCTACTGGTTCAGGCGGGGCTGACCCCGATTGATGCGCTGCGTGCTGCCACCCTCAACCCGTCGAAGTTCCTGGGCCTCGACCGCTCATTCGGGACCATTGAGAAGGGTAAGATCGCTGACCTCGTCATGTTGGACGCCAACCCGCTGGACGATATCCGAAATACCCAGAAAATTCATGCCGTGGTGTCGAACGGTCTGTTCCTCGATCGGGACGCACTCGACAGAATGCTCGCCCGGGCAAGGTAGCCAGTGTCTAGAAAACATGTCAGAAAATTCGAAAGCCATTGTCTTCCAAAGGTCTCGAATTCTCTGGGGCGATCCTCTGGGGCGGTGCCGATCGCATAGCGGAGGTCGAGGCGAAATCAGCAGAAGAGAACTCAACCTTTCCTTCAACCCTGGTAGCTTGCTTCCGTCCGGCACTCCAGCCCTTTCCTAACACCTCACACCCATCATCTACTCTCGCCGCCTGCTTCTCATGGCGTCCCCTTGTCTCACTACTGGTTCCTTTTTTCTGACTTCGATTCCCCTTTCTTGTGCTCCTGGGTCTTTGGCGCCTCTTGCTTGTGCGACTGTTTCGGGACGGGGGTGACCTTGCGCTGTTCAGTCTTTGGTCGGATCTGTTTGTGTTCTTGCACCTGCGGCTTCACCTGCTTGTGCTCTTGTACCTGGGGACGCACTTGTTTGTGCTCTTGTACTTGTGGCCGTGTTTCCTTATGAACTTGGGTCTGGGGCCGCGATTGGGTCGTCGGGGTTCGATGTGTCATCGGCTCTCGCCCGCGGTTGCTCTCAACCCGTGGGGGAGGAGCATTGCCATGAGTCCGGGAGGGCGGGCCTCCGGCATGGCGATTGACATGGCTGTAATCCACATTCCGGTGAACACCGTTGTAGCGGTTGAGATTCTTGTAATCCACGTTGCGATTCACCACGGTGCGGTTGATATGTACGTTCCTGTAATTGTTATTGACGTAGATGTTGGTAATGTGGACGTTTGTCCGGCTGCGGCCGATCCAACCCCCGCCAACCCAGCCATGGTAGAAGACGCGGTGACCGCGCCAGTCACAGTCATGGTTCAACCAGGCGCCGATGAGAAGACCCGCTCCAAACGAGATGAGGCCCACCGCCACGATGGCTCCGGGTGCCCGGCGGTAATAGACGACGCCCGGGTCGTACACCGGCACGTAAATGTAGCGAGGCTGAGCAGGAACAATCTGCACATAGCCTCCCTCATAGATCACCTGCTGCTGCGGAGTCGTAACCAGGTTGCCGGCGGAACGGGCCATGCGGCGCAGGCGCTGGACAGCCAGCATGACATCGGTGGACTGGTCAACGTAGGCCTGTCCGAGCGAGGTGGTCCAATCGATTCGGTCGCGCATCATGTAAAGCACGCTCGGGTAATGAGCGACGGCCTTGACGCTGACGTCCCAGGGCTGCGAGTCGATGTAGTTCGGATCGTTGTTGGAACCCACCCATTGAGCGGCATCCGAAATCTGATCTACAAAGGTCGAGGCCAACAGGACCTGCGCCAGCAACGGGTCCGGGTAGAGCGCAATGGGCGCCACCAGATTGTCCAGTTGCTCCGGTGTAAATTGGACGGCATACGAAGTGTCCTCGGCCTGCTCGGTTGCGGCCAGCAAGGATGCACCCGGGTTGGGTCCCGGCAGAAGTAAAGGATCAAATCCTGTAATGCAGAAACAAATGACGAGTAATATGGCGAGAGTTTTTCGCACCTTGGGTCTCTCCTTCTGGTGAGTCTGAGATTAATGCGCCAGTCGCTCACCACACCGGGCGCAATCAATGTCTTTTCCTGGCAGTCCCAGGATGAAATCTGATTCAATCGTACGATCCTTCGGTCTGCCCGCTTGGTTGCTTCCACCCTTGAACAATGCACCGTCCCTTGTCTTGCGCAAAAGGGGTTCACCGATTCAACGATCTGCCGCCCAGCTTTTCAGCGGGACATTTCGGTTGATTGACATCACAGGATGGCTATGCCACTGGCCCGCAGAATCCTGGACCGTTTGGCAAAAATCCTGAGCGCTGTTGACGAAGGCCGAATGGCTTTCGCCAACCAATCTCCATCCCTTAAACTCCAGAGCTCCCACGCCTTCCCTCAATAACACTAAAAATGCCTGGGAACAACAAAAAAGGGGTTCCCACGCAAAGAGTTAAATGAGTTTTCATTAAAGAATATGTCGGGGATCACATCACCGTACCAATAACGGCTCGAATCAAGATTCTGTCCACAAGAATCCGGGGAGCTCGCAACTCGGTGACAAAAAATCCCATCAAAGCAAGAACATTGAGTGAACCGGATCTGAAAATTCTCCTGTAGGGGTAGACACATGGCCAAGGTACCCGAAGCGTTGATTTCAAGATCAAAGAAGCAACTACACAACGACTGCGCCCTCCGGTTCCGCAGTCGGCTGTTCAAACGGGGGTTACGAGGTCGGCGATCGGTTCGGCCAGGATACTGGTTCCTGCTGATGTGCATGCTCCTTCCGAATTGGCCGGTGCAGGGCCAGCAGAAACCTGACATCTCCATTGAAGTCAAAGGGGTCACCCTCCTGGCGACAGTGCGAGACAAGCATGGACAAATCGTGCGCAACCTCACCCAAAATGATTTTCTCCTGGAGCAGGATGGCCATCCGCAGACCATTCGCTATTTCACCCAGGAAGCCAATCTTCCACTGACGCTCGGGCTGCTGGTCGACACCAGCATGAGCCAGAGGCGTGTTCTGGAACAGGAGCGCCGGGCCAGCTACAGTTTCCTGGATCAAGTGCTGCGCCCCGACAAGGACTCGGCCTTCGTGATTCACTTCGACCGGGAGGTGGAACTCCTCCAGGATCTCACCTCGTCGCGGCAAAAACTGGAGTCCGCGCTGGGGCTGCTGCAGGTGCCAGAGCCCGGGGAAGAGAGTGGACGCCGTTCTCCGGGCCAGCGACCCGGCCAGCGGCCAGGCCAGAGCCGCGGTGGGATGGGACGGCGGGTTGGTACCTTGCTCTATGACTCGGTCCTGCTGGCATCCAACGAACTGATGCAGAAACAGCAGGGCCGCAAAGCCCTTATCATTCTCTCCGATGGCGTGGATATCGGCAGCAAGACGACCCTGGAACAAGCCATCGAGTCGGCACAACGCGCCGACACCCTGGTCTACTCCATTCTGTTTCGCGACGAGGAGGGATATGGGCGCGCGGGCGGTTTTGGCGGTCCCGGCATGGGCGGTGGGATGGGACGGCGCGGGGGTCAGGGCAGGCAATACCCTCAAGAGTCACGGCCGGATGGAAAGAAAATTCTAGAACGCCTCTCCCTGGAGACCGGCGCCCGCCTCTTTGAAGTTTCAAAGAAGGAGCCTATCGACAAAATCTATACCCAAATTCAAGAGGAATTGCGCGGTCAGTACAGCCTCGGCTACACCCCCGAGAAAGCGGATTCCGGGCCGGGCTATCATAGGGTGCATCTCACGACCCGGCAGAAGGATCTGGTGGTGCAAACGCGCGACGGATATTACGCAGAGAGGTAAGTTCCAAGTTCCAAGGTCCAAGTCCAGGGTCCAAAGTCCAAAGTCCAAGGTCCAAAAAGAACCAGTCCAAAGTTCCAAGGTCCAAGTCCAAAGTCAGATCCACTCCAGCCCTTTCCGGCTTCTCTTACTTGAAACCTGATAGCTCAAACCCACTTCTTCTACTTCCGGGATCTTACTTCCTTTCGCTGACAACTGGCAACTGAGAACTGGCAACTGCTTTCCTGACACCCGACACCAGGCACCTGATACCTCTCTTGCCGTCTCTTCAACTGGCCCCGAACCCTCTACTTCAATGCAGGCTTGCCTGTTTCAACATATGTCTTGAAGCGATTGAACTGCTCGCCGAGGACGGCGTCAACGATGGGAGCGATCTTTTCAAAACCTCCCTGCATATACCCGCCAACACTGTAGGAGAGCACCACTTTTGTGGTTGTGGCGTTCGAAGTGAGGCTCCAGGTCATACTCCCGGCGATGCCCGATTCCTGCAATGGACCCAGGGCCCCGGTCATCCGCAGTAGGTGACCGGGAGAGGCAAAAGCAACAGTCATATGACTGACCCCGCCCCCGTTTGGAAGCTTCTCGCAAAAGCATCCCCCCGGGCGCGCATCGATCGACAAGTTCTTAGAGTCCTGGGAATACGTGTGCGCAGGGCTCCACCAGCTTCCGACACCGCTGGTCAATGCGGTGTAAACCTTATCCGCTGGAGCGTTGATCGTGGTTTCGTGCCGGACGAGAAATCCTGCCGGGGCAACGTTAACAACCTCTGCAAATGCCAGGGTCCCCAGAATGAGAACAGCTGCGGAAAACGAGATGAGTCGGAACATCAAGGTACCTCCAGATAGTCATCCGAATTTGAAGGAGAAACACTAACAACCAAGCCGCCGCCTCACGTCAAGTACCCACCCCCAGCAGAGGGACTGTCCCTAGGGACAGTCCCTTTTTAGATCCAGATGAATAAGCCTTCGTTGACTTACAGAATCGCCTTTGTTTGACGATTCGTGGACTTCACCACGGCCATTGTAAACGAGGTGCTATGCCCTTTCAAGCGTCCCCAGATTCAAACTTGCCTCTGTGCTCCTATGACCTGTGAAGGCTTCTGGATTTGGACGGACGCACCCCTCGACTTCGGGGGGCTGCGATTGAGCATGGAGAAGGGTTCGTGGCGAGATAGAGTTTAGGGGGAATGTCTATGGGGGGCCAAGTCCCAACAACCTGGTGCTTACTCTTTCTTGCCAAGGGGGTCTTCCCAGACGACTTTTCCCATCGCAAACTCTGAGGGGGATCCTAAGTCGAAAGTGGAAAAGGGACTGTCCCTAGGGACAGTCCCTTTTTCCGGTGGAACAAGGTTGAACAGGGGGCGCCTGTCTTATTCCTTTAGAATCAATGGGGCCTTTTACCCATTAGTCCAGGAAACCTTCCTTCTCGGATGTTCTATTCGAGAGATGTGAAGCTGGCGACTCAACTCGGATTCGATCTCCGCGATAAAGCGGTCTGAACCACACGGCCTCCCGCGAAGTGTAGCTTGCGCCAGGCGGCGACGGAATAACGGATCGTCGTCTCGCTCCAACAATTGTTGCCAGCGAGCCGGGCTGAAGGTCGATTCCCATAAGTCCATATTCAACATTTTCATCGAATCCTGACCTGTGACATGAGCAACAGCACTCGACCAAGGGTAATCCCAAGCCTGTGCGACAATTCCCGCACGCACGGGGTTGCGCTCTACATAACTGAGGGCGGTCCACAAGTGTGGCTCATCCAGGGGACAAGAGAAGAAACGATCTTCCCACAGGTGACCGCTGCGCCCGAAACGCAGGTTGACATACTGAGCATACCGCGAGTGAATACGGCACAGCGCCTTGGCCAGGGAATCCTCTTCGTGGGGGACTAGAATTTCGTGGATGTGATTGGTCATCAGACAGAATCCGAGCAATTCCACGTTGAACTTCTGGAGATATATTTCCAACAAGCCTAGGTAGAACTGGTAGTCCTCCAGCTCATGGAAAACGTCTTGTTGATCGTTTCCCCGCAGAGTAACGTGGTGGGGGACATTGAGGGCGACGACTCGAGCAATGCGCGGCATTTTGGGTCTCCTCTCGTCTTCAAGCGCACCTTCTCCGAAGAGAATGGCGCCAATTGACCCTCCGTAACGTGAGGGGGCCCAGTTGGGTCAACGTGCAAAGGGGTATCTCTGGGGGGATTGATCAGACCGTATTGTAATATGTCCTTGATTCCAATTCAAGAATCTCAAGCGGATAAAGCGAAAAAGGGACAGTCCCTAGGGACTGTCCCTCCGCCCGGAAGGATCAAGGTCAAGACATTGGCACTCAGATTCATGGCATCCACACCACAGGCATCTCGCCTCGCCGTTCAGGTCGTAATCGACAAGTAACCAGGGTTCTTCATCCGGAAGGTCATCGAGCGCGGCATCCCGCATCCCCATCAGGGCTATGCCACTAAAAACACCGCGCCAAAAATCTTTCATCGATCTCCCTCCCCACAACCACTCATCCGCCCGTTGGCCAAACCCGTAGAGGCTCCCACCCTGCCAGCACGGATCAGCAATCTGACCTTCATATGAGCACACCACCGGAGGAAGATCCGGGATTCTCGACGATCATTTCATGGGGCCAAGGGGTTCTCCCTTGCGAAATGATTCAAGCGTCCACAGGTTGTCCCGCTCGTGGTGGCGCAGGATGTAAAGGTCGCCGTCGCCGGCTCGTACCCGGAAGTAGATGGCGGCCGGGTCATACCACCGGTCCATTACCTCTTCGACCGCCAACCAACGCTCCCCCAGCTGAAAGCGGAGCGGCCGCTCGTCGGCCTTGAAGCCCGAATAGCACTCCACCTGCACAATCATCATCGTTGCGCCCAATCCTTTGTTTCCTGCCAAAACGGAGATCATCGCCGGAATTCAGCCAGCCGCAGGCAGGGACATCGGCTGTCGGATCGAAGATCCGCGACCTGAACTCCGTGTGACCCGCATAGGCCTAAAGGTGCTGGACACACGCTTTATCACACGTCAGCGGAGGCCCATTAAGAAGCGAACAATACTGAACGTCGGTCACCTTCAGTCCGGCATAGGAACACACGAACTTCGCCTCCCTTTGGTCTGCAAGAACCTTGGCTTGTCTCTTTAACGTGGGGCATCGCACGGACCGTTTCCTCAGGCCAGGGCCCCATTGCCAAATGGCATAGCCCACGGCGACCCAAGACACCAGCCCCGCCACAATCGCGAGTAAAAGAGTGAACGTCATAGGGAAATCCTCCTTTCGCAGGGGTTCGGGTAAACGTCCCGAAAGCACATCGCTATTGTCATTCTACCTAAAGCGCCCCCTGATGTATATGACAGCGAATCGCGAGGAAATGACCAGCTCTGCTCTTCAAGCCTTGCGCCCCCCTCCTTACTTTCACGCACCAACCTTACATCCCGCGCCATATAAGTCGAATTTCCTATATACAGACAGCCAGGGTACCGTGTAATCCTTTCGTAGCCGGATTCGTCTTTATCTAGCAGGGAGAGGATATGGGGCAGAATGAAGAGGGGGTTGTTTTGAGCGCCGTCCAGGAGAGGGCATGTATCGGCATGGCTGAACTCGATGACTTCGACCTCCTCGTACGAAACCATCAGCGCCGGATCTACCGGGTTCTACTCGGCATGGTCCGCGATGTCGATGCAGCGGAGACCTTGACCCAAGAGTGTTTCCTGAGGGCATATCAGAATCGTGCTTCTTTCCGGGGGGAGGCGAGTGCGGGCGTCTGGCTCTTCAAGATCGCGATCAACCTGGCCCGGGATCATCGACGAAGTCGCTTTCGGCAATTCTGGCACAACTTGTTCTCGGGTCCAAGCGAAGTGGCCGATGCCGGAGAAAGGCTGCCCGACCCTCATGCCTCTCCAGAGCAGACGCTTCTGGCACAGGAGGGCATGGCCAAAGTTTGGGCTGCCGTGGAATTGCTTCCCCCTCGACAGCGCGCCGTCTTCATCCTTCGCTTCGTCGAGGAAATGAGCCTTGGGGAAATCGCCGAGTCGACCTCCCTGAAAGTGGGAACGGTCAAGGCGCATTTGTTCCGTGCCGTCAGCGCTGTCCGGCAACGAGTTCAGGAAGGAGCCAACGATGATGAACCATCTTAGCGGGGACCAAGTCACCGAATGGGTCTGTGGCACGAATGAGGAGAGTGTGAAGCTTCATCTCGAGTCCTGCGATGCTTGCCGTCTCGAAGTGGAACGCATGCAGGCGACGTTCTCCAGTTTTCGCGATTCGGTCCACGCCCTGGCTCAACGAAATGACAGTTTCTGGAGAAGGCAGCAGTTTACCATCCGGGAACGTCTTTCGGTGAAATCCTGGTTCCCTTCAGCCTCCTGGGTATGGGCGACGGCAATGCTTGTAGTGCTGGTGGCTTCCCTGCTCATGATGCGCACTTCAAGGATTCCTCGGTATGGCACAACCGAGGCGGCAGACGAAATCTTGTTACAGGAGGTTCAAGGGGACATTGCCCGGGAGTTTCCCGAGGCCCTGGCCCCGGCGGTGCTGATCGCAGAGGAAAGAAATGAGATCTTAAACCGAAAAGGCAGTCACCCATCAAAGAACACATCAAGAGAAGGAGTCCAGTGAAATGAAAAAATCAATCCTCTTGTTAGCCGTTATGATCTTCATTCTCCCGATCGGAGGGTTGGCCCTTGCCCAGGAGACCCCTCCGCCTGCCCAGGCGCCAGCCGCCAAAACTATGCCTCCACCGATGATGCACCGGTCGGCTGGGCCTGCATCCGCCATGGGTCTGCGCGGCCCGGGAAAATGGTGGAAAAACTCCGAGCTGATGCAGAAGTTAGGCGTCCGAGATGACCAGATCCAGAGAATCGAAAAAATTTTTCAAGATCAGCGCCTTCAGCTCATCGATCTGCATGCCGCGCTCGACAAGCAAGAAGCGATCCTCGAACCGCTGGTTGAAGCGGACCAGCCGGACGAATCGCAAGTGTTCGCTCAGATCGACAAAGTCGCCCAAGCGAGAGCTAACCTGGAAAAATCAAATGCCCAGATGCTCCTCGCAATCCGCCGCGTTCTCACCGTCGATCAGTGGAAACAACTTCGAGACCAACCGGGCATCGCACCGAACCGCGGCGGGCGAGGATTTGGGCCCCCTGCGCCACCTGCTGCTCCTCCACCCGCGCTTTGAAGTCATGAAGACTGTCCCCCCGCAACGGGGACAGTCTTCACTTAAAATGTCTCCGGCCAGCGCCGCCCCGAATGTAGCACCGCGAGAACCTCGACTTGGTCCCGCCGAATGCGGTAGGGAACAAGAAAGGGTGTACCGGCAATGATGAGTTCACGGGTTCCCTCAACGCGGCCTGAACGGCCGAGGCTAGGGTGTTCTTCCAATACCGTGACGGCGGTGAGAATGCGTTGGATCCCTTTATCCGCCGAGATCGGGCTTTCCGAAGCAATATACTCATGGGTGCACTTCAGGTGTCCGACCGCCAAAGGCGTCCAGCGCAGCTTCACCGGCGTCGCCGCCACCCAGCAGCCATCTTCGTGACTCTCCCGTGACCAATCAGCTTTCCGCGGCCGGCCTGCCGCAAGCCTTCCTTGATCTGCTCAATCTGCCACTCCTGAACCTTCAGATAGGCAGCCACCGCCTCATTGAGCAAATAGCTACGATCGCGGTCGAGAGCTTCGGCCAAAGTGTCGAGGGTGCTCACTTTATCGGAATCCAAACGAAAGCTAACGGTCTGCTTATCCATATCACGATATAGTACGTTGTATGACACCATCATGCAATGACATTTCCAAAGAATCCTGACATGATATCACTTCATAGTTTGGGAGCGGGTCAGCTTCGATCGGACGGAGTGGCGGAGGATTCCAATTTTAGGTCCCTATTCCAGCGGCTTATCACCGGGATTACGGCCGCCGTTCACGGATCAGGCGGATCGCTTCAGGAAGGGCCGCGCCCTTCTGTCCGGCAGGAGGAATCTCAACCTCGGCGTTCGCACCGGCTTCTTCGGTCTCCCCTGCCGTTTCTCCGGGCGCCAGGAAAAGATTGGCCTCCATGCCGTGCTGTTTTGTATAGAGGTCGTAGTAGCGGCCGGCGGCAGCGTAGAGGGTTTCATGGGTGCCACGCTCGATGATCCGGCCGGCCTCGATCACCAGGATCTGGTCGGCGCGGCGGATCGTCGATAAGCGGTGAGCGATGACGAAGGTGGTTCGCCCCTGCATCAGGTAGCGCAGCCCCTCCTGGATTAAAGACTCGGATTCCGAGTCCAGGCTTGAAGTGGCCTCGTCCAGAATGAGGATCCGCGGGTCCGCCAGGATGGCCCGGGCAATGGAAACGCGCTGCTTCTGGCCCCCGGAAAGTTTGACGCCGCGCTCCCCCACCACCGTCTCGTACTTCTTCTCGAACGTTTCAGCGAATTCATCCACGCGAGCGATGCGGCACGCGGCGAGGATCTCTTCCTCGGTAGCCTCAGGGCGGCCGAAGGAGACATTTTCACGAATAGAGCCGTCGAAAAGAAATGTCTCCTGCAGGACCACGCCGAGTTGTGTGCGGTAGGAATCGAGCCGCACATTCGACAGATCAATCCCGTCCACCAGCACACGTCCCTCGGTCGGCACATAAAACGCGGCGATGAGCCCGATCACAGTGGACTTGCCCGCCCCCGAGGGGCCCACCAGCGCCGTCACCGTCCCCGGCTTTGATTCGAAGCTGATGTCCATGAGCACCGGCTTTCCCGTGTCGTAGGCAAAGCCGACATGCTCGAAGGACACCTGCCCGCCGATGCGGTCGAGGTTCACGTTACGCTGGGGGTCTGTGTCCTCGGGCTTCTCGTTCAGGATCTCGCGTGTGCGTTCGAGTCCGGCGATGGCTTCGGTAATCTGAGTGCCGATGGCCACGATCTGGAAGACGGGAGCCACCAGCATGCCCAGGAAAATCGTGTAGGTGATGAACGTGCCAAGCGTCATGCTGCCGGAGAGGATTCGATGGGCGCCCAGGAGCATAATCGCAGCGCTGACCAGGCCCATCAGGGCCGTTGCCGAGAGGCTCATCAGCGAAGTCGCGGTCAGCGTCTTGAGCACGTTGTCGAGCAGGCGCTGGACCCCGGACGCAAAGACCTTCGCTTCGCGTTCTTCCGCGTGGTATCCCTTCACGACGCGAACCCCGCCCAGCGATTCCGTGAGCCGTCCCGTCACTTCTGCATTGATCTTGGGTCGCGCCCGGAAGATCGGCCGTATCGTCTTGAACGCCTTGTTCAGCCCGACTCCGAACACCAATAAGACAGCAAACGCGACGGCCGTCATGGTGACGCTGATGCGCAGCAGAATTACCAGGGCGAGAACCGCGGTCATCAGCCCGCCGACAAACTCCACCAGGCCGGTTCCGATGAGGTTTCGGACCCCTTCGACGTCGCTCATGATGCGTGAAACGAGCGTGCCCGTCTTATTAGCGTCGTAGAAAGACACCGGAAGGCGTCCGATGTGGGCCTGCACTTGGCGGCGAAGGTCCGCGATCATCTTCTGCGCCGACTTGGAGAGCAGCTGGGTCAGAGTGAACGAAGTGATCCCCTGCACCACCGTGGCGGCGGCCACGGTGAGCACGATGGGCATGAGCAGTTGGATCTGTTTCTTGCTGATAACATCGTCGATCAGGTACTTCGTCGAAGCCGGCAGAATCAGCCCCGAGACGCGGTTGATGCCCATCAACACAAGACCGACGGCCAGAATCCCGCGCCTGGGTTTGATTAGCGCTATGACGTCAGGCAGCAACTCCCAGGAGTGCTTCTTTTTTGCGGGTTGGGTCGACGGAGCGATGCTGATTCCAGCTTTCATTGGATCTCACCCGGGGTGAACAATTTGTACTCAACCAGTGACGGCAGGATTGTAACACTGTTAGGGTTGGACCCGAATGGGTCAGGCGGTAGGCGGGAGATACCAAGAAAACCATGAGCCGGGTGAAGGGGTGGCAGGTTGAATCTGAACCATCCGCCAGCTGCCTCCGGTGGAATTTTCCAGTCGAAGGAAGTTCAAACTTAGAGAGACGAGTTTCTCCCGGGACTCCTGGACTCATTTTCTGAGCCAATGAAGAAAGCTTACTGCCCTTCGTTCGCAATACCTTTTGCCTTCAGACGTCCCAGGTGGAACATTTCGCTTGAACTCGCCCGGAGCAAGTCCTAGACTTTTCAAGACACTGGCAAATTGCGATCGCCCCGCCGTAGGGCGGAATGGGAACGAGAACTCTTTGACCCTCGACGCGTGTTGCGGGCGGGAGAGTTCAGGTTCCGTGGAAAGGACTGACCTTCCCCAATGGTGTTCACACTCAAAAAAATATCTCCAGGAGGATCTGATGGCGCGACTTCTCTCAGTTAATGTCGGCCTTCCGCGCGACATCACGTGGCATGGAAAGACCGTCCACACCTCGGTTTGGAAGAACTCGATTCAGGGTCGAAGGATGGTCCGACGGCTCAACATCGACGGCGACCAGCAGGGAGATCTCGCCGGCCATGGGGGAGAGCACCGGGCAGTTCTTGTTTACCAGATGGATTCCTATCGTCACTGGGAGCGCCGCCTTGGACGCAGCAACTTCACCTACGGCCAGTTTGGAGAGAACTTCACAGTTGAGGGTTTGGCGGACGAAGAAGTCTGTATCGGCGATCGGTTCAAGATGGGCGGCGCCGTCTTTGAAGTGACGCAACCCCGCGTCACGTGTTACCGCGTCGGCATCCGGATGGAGGAACCCCGAATGGCGGCACTGCTCACTTCCAGCGGCAAACCCGGTTTCTATTTCCGTGTATTGCAGGAGGGCGAAGTGGGGGAGGGGGACGAGATTGTCAAGACGGCTGACGGCACCGAGCGGATGACGGTCACGGAAGTGAATGCATTGCTCTACATGCCCGGCCATCCTCGGAATCAACTCGAGCGCGCGCTCCGGATTCCCGCTTTGAGCGCCGGGTGGAGGAATTCTTTTCAGTCCTTGCTTCAGCAGGAACAAGGGGGTGGTTCGGTAAGCGGCAATGCCGGGCTTGGGCCGGTGGCCGGTCCTCCCCCTGCTTGGCCAGGTTTCCGTCGACTGCGGGTCGCCCGGATCGATCGTGAGAGCAGCACCGTACTCTCGCTCGTCCTCGTGCCGTCCGATACACAACCTCTCATGACGCCCCTGCCGGGACAATTCGTGGTGCTGAGGCTCCAGCCAACCCCCGGGGCGCCTCCCTTGTTGCGGAGTTACTCGTTGTCTGATCAACCCGGGACCGATCACTACCGCGTAAGTGTCAAACGAGAGGCGAAGGGGGTGGCCAGCACTTATCTGCACGAGCGGCTCCGTGCAGGTGACGTCTTGGAGGTGAGTGCCCCGAGAGGGAGTTTCACATTGCGGCCCGGCGACCGCCCGGTTGTTCTGCTCAGTGCCGGCGTAGGGGCGACGCCCGTGCTCGCCATGCTGCACGCATTGTCTGTGGAGGCCTCGCCGCGTGAGGTCTGGTGGCTGTATGGAGCCCGCAGCCGGGACGACCACCCCTTCGCCGATGAGTCCCGACGCCTCCTCGAATCGCTCTCTCACGGCCACAGTCACATCCGGTACAGCCGTCCCGGCCGCGGGGATCGACCCGGCCTGGATTTCGATTCCGCCGGGCATCTTGACATTTCGTTGCTCGATAAACTGGGCATCGCGCGTGACCCCGAATTCTACCTTTGCGGTCCTCCTGCGTTCCTGCAGCAGTTCTCTGCCGGCCTCAAGGATCGGGGAGCCCCATCGGAATGTGTGCACACAGAAGTTTTCGGTCCGGGCGAGTCCAGCACGCCCGGGGTGGTCGAAGCTTCCCATCCGCCGCCCCATTTGCCGGCAGGTCCTGAGGGCTCGGGCCCGCGTGTCTCATTCGCCCGCAGCGGATTGACCGTACGATGGAATTCCTCATATCAAAGCCTGCTCGAACTCGCGGAGGCCTGCGATGTCCCTGCGAAGTGGTCCTGTCGGACCGGGGTCTGTCACAATTGTGAAAGCGGGCTGGTCGCTGGGGCGGTCCATTACAGTCCCAATCCCCTCGATCCGCCCGCCGACGGCAACCTGCTGATCTGTTGCTCTCAGCCTGAAAGCGATCTCGTCATCGACTTGTAATAGGGAGCGCCCGCGTGATGCCGCCAAGAGATGAACTCTTACACCGGACTTCTGGATTGGAGGGACGGCGAATCCGTCGGCTTCGCCGCGCTGAACTGCCTCTCGACACGGTTGAGCTTGCTCGCTATCTTATCGGAAAAACGCTGGTCCACGATCTCCCGAAGGGCAGGATCAGCGGTCGCATCATCGAAGCCGAGGCGTATCCCCCGGGGGATTCCGCCGGGCATGCCTTTCGCGGAGAGACACCGGGAAACCGCTCGTTGTTCCTCGGACACGGATTTGCCTACGTCTACTTCACCTATGGCTCGTTCTTCATGATGAATGTGACGAGCGAGCGTGCCGGGATCGGCGCGGGAGTCTTGTTGCGGGCCGTCGAACCGATGGATGGGATCATCCTAATGGAACATCACCGGGGCACGACAAAATTGCTCGACCTTGCCCGGGGCCCGGGACGACTTGCCGCCGCCATGCGGATCGATAAACGTTTTGACGGCCTTGACCTGTGCAACGAGGGGCCCCTCTGGCTGGGCGAGGCAGTAGGAATCAGCGGCCCCATCGGCCGGAGCGTGCGTATTGGCATCACGCGCGAGGTTGACCGTTTGCTACGTGTCTATGAACGTGGAAATCCGTTTGTGAGTGGTCCGAAACGATTGCGCGTGTGAATCCCGTAGTAACGACTTTAGTCGTTACGGCTTGGGCAAGAGCAGCTCGTAATAACGACTAAAGTCGTTACTACTTCTTAAGGAGGAGGATCAATTGTCGAATCAATGCACTCATCTCGATCAAATCCGCACCGTCAACCCGAACTCTAACGGATGTGAAGAGTGCCTTAAGCTCGGATGGTCGTGGGTCCAGTTACGAATGTGCCTGGTCTGTGGCCACGTCGGTTGTTGCGATTCTTCGAGGGGGCGGCACGCAACTGAACATTTTCGGAAGTCCGGGCACCCGGTCATGGAATCCCATCAGCCGGGACAGACCTGGCGCTGGTGCTACATCGACTCAGCCTATATATGATCCCTTTCTTTTGGAGTCCTATGGAGAACAGGCTCGGCTCTTCAACTTCGGAATCAAGGCTTATTAGACCCTTGCCTTCAACCTCTTCTACAAGTAAAGTGGGCAGCGACCAATCGCATTCGGTTCACAAATGGCGTCCCCGCAAAGCTGGCGCGCACACCAGCGGGGCATGCCCTGGCAAGGTGTCCGCCAAACGCTTGCCATAGAAATTAGGAATGGCGGACCTGCCCCGCAGATTTGCTGCTGAAAGGGATGTTGGCGATGGCTGTACTCATCGGCGTTCTTGGCGTCTTTCTGCTTCTCACCATTCTCTGGGATTGCTTCGAAACCATGATCCTGCCGCGGCGGGTAACCCGCCGCTTCCGGCTGACCCGGACCTTCTACCGAATCACGGGAATTCCCTGGATGCTGATCGCACGCCGCATGAAATCGGGGAAGGCCCGGGAAGATTTCCTCAGCGTCTATGGTCCCCTGTCGGTCTTAATGCTCTTCGGGGTATGGGCGCTGGGGCTCGTGCTCGGATTCGCGATGCTGCAATGGGCGGCCGGTTCAATGATTGCGGGGTCCAGTGGCCTTCAATCCTTTCGCACCGAGCTTTACATGAGCGGAACCTCCTTCTTTACGCTCGGCCTCGGCGATGTGACACCGCACACCTCTCTTGCGCGCGTGGTTACCGTTGCAGAGGCCGGGACCGGCTTCGGTTTTTTGGCCGTCGTCATTTCCTATCTGCCCGTGCTCTACGGGGCATTTTCGCGGCGGGAGGTGAATATTTCATTGCTGGACGCGCGCGCGGGTTCCCCACCGACAGCCGCGGAACTTCTGCGCCGACACGCCAGCCAACAAAATCTGGAAGCGCTGGGTGAATACCTGCGGGCTTGGGAGTCGTGGGCGGCAGAATTGATGGAGAGCCATATCTCATATCCTGTCTTGTGCTACTTTCGTTCTCAGCATAATAACCAGTCGTGGGTTTTGGCCCTGGCAACGATCCTGGACACTTGCGCCCTGCTCATCGCTCATACCGAGGGGGCGCTCCAGTGGCAGGCCGGCTTGACGTTTGCCATCTCGCGGCATGCGCTGGTGGACCTGGCTCAGGTTCTTGGAATTCCGCCTCAATCCGCCTCTGTGGACCGTTTCAACGAGGCCACGCTCGCCAAGCTGCGGGAGATTCTTGGCGCCGCAGGCGCACCTCTTTGCCGGGCGCGGACAGGCGAAGACACGTTGAAGCGGCAACGAGAAATGTACGAACCGTTCCTGTTCGGATTTTCCGAAAGGTTGCTTATGCCGCTTCCATCCTGGGGATCTGCGTCCACCTCCGTTGATAATTGGAAGACGAGCGCCTGGGGGAGAGTCGCAACGGCCTCCACTCAGACGTCATCTCCGAGGGTGCTGGACGACGACCACGTTTGAGGCCCGGGGTGGCGCAGTCGTCCCATCTGCACACCTCCGCACAAAAGAGGCAGGCGAGGAGGCCTGCTTCACAACAACCGGCACCGAAGGCCAAGTGATGGAAAAAGACAAGGGGAGCACGGGATCCTGGATCCTTGAAACGAAGCATTTGAGCCGTGTGGTTTCCGGCAAGCACGTGGTTGAAGACATCAGCATCCAGGTCGAACGAGGGGATGTGATGGCAATTGTCGGGCCGAGCGGATCCGGCAAGTCCTCCTTTCTTCGCCTCCTCAACCGGCTGGATGAGCCTACCTCGGGAACAGTCTATCTCGAGGGAATGGACTGTCACGAAATTCCCCCGCGTCAACTGCGGCGGCAGATCGGCATGATGACGCAAACGGCCTTCCTTTTCCCTGGTACGATCGCCGACAATCTCCGGTTCGGTCCTCACCAGCAGGGGAAGGAGCTCGCGGAGGAAGCAATCTCCCGTTTGTTGAATCAGGTTGGACTCGCCGGTCAGGAGCGCAGCGATGTCAGCCACCTGTCGGGGGGAGAAGCCCAACGCGTCAGCCTCGCCCGCGCGCTCGCGAACACTCCGCTGGTATTGTTGCTGGACGAACCCACGTCGGCGCTGGATGAAGCGACCAAGCAGGAAGTCGAATCACTCATCCTTCAAGTAGTCAGACAGAACTCCCTCACCTGCCTGATGGTTACCCACGACCCGTCACAAGCGGCGCGCATGGCGGTGCATGCGCTTCTCCTGAGAGAAGGCAAGCTGGACAGAATAGGTCCTGCGAAGGAGGTCCTCAATGCTGAAACATCTCTTCACTAACCAGCTTTCCCTGGGGCTTGCGCAGGCAGCGGTCGCCACCGTGTTGGCCTTGATGGTGATGGGGATTGCCCGGAAGCGGGAGATTCATCTGGAGCGCGACATCCTCGTTGCGCTGGTCCGCGGCATCGTCCAGATCGTGGCGGTGGGCTCGATCCTGGTCCTGCTCCTTCGCGGCCCGCAGTGGACAAGCTTTTTTGTTCTGTCCGGCATGATTACCGCCGCCGCAGCCACCTCGGCCCGGCGCGCCAAAGGCATTCCAGGCGCCTTTGGAGTCTCTCTTTACGCCATCGCGTTCGGCGCGGGTTTGGTGATTCTGCTGATGGCCTGGGCGGGTGCGATTGATACCGGGATCGCCTCGCTCATCCCGGTCGGCAGCATGCTCATCGCGAATGCGATGAACACCAACTCCCTGGCGCTGAACCGATTCCGCTCCGACGTCCTGGCTAATGTCGGGCTTATCGAGACCGGACTGGCCCTGGGCGCGGGTTCCAGGCAAACCGTGGCTCCCTATGTCCAATCCTCGCTCCAGGCGAGCCTGATCCCAGCCATCGACTCCCTACGTTCACTCGGCATCGTTTGGATCCCCGGCCTGATGACGGGAATGTTGCTTTCGGGTTCGAAACCTATCTACGCGGCGATCTACCAGTTCGTGATTCTCTCCATGATTTTTGCCGCTTCCGGCCTTACGTCTCTGGTCAGCACTCTGCTCATCCGCAGCCATGCCTTTTCGCCCGCCGAGCAGCTCACGCTGCGGCCCAGCATGAAATTATCTCAGTAGTGGCAATGCCGGTGGCCGAGGCTCAACGAGTCTTCTTGTCGCCAAGCAAACCCCCAACCTCAAATCTGAGTTTCTGCTTGGTGTGCTCGGTTGTTTTGATTGTTATGGAAATGCCGAGTCTGTTTAACGCCGCCTCGCGCAAGGCCATGGATTTCGTGACCAGAATTGCTTCCGGCCACGGTGGATTGAAGGTGAAGTTGTTCTTCGGCCCTACGACCCACAGTCACGGCCGGGTGTAGGCAGATCCCCTGATGTTGAGGCACGGCCGTGCAAGAATGCCAATCCGTCCTAAGACGTGAACTCCCGACCCCCGATACTGTCTGCCTTCCTAATTCAGGGGTAAGATCTTTCCCCTCGGCCAGACCGTCGCTTCCACCGCACGGTTGAACAGACTCTGATTCGATGCGGCAGGCCACCGGAAAATCGCAGAACTCCTGAGACGATGGCCAAGGACAATCCACACCGGCCTTTTGGAATTTCACGGTCGCCCACGGGACTGAAAGTTGATAAAATATCTCTTTACGATATTTCATCACTTCCCTTTTATCACGGGATGCAAGACCCTTTGTAGCCAGGACCGCAAAGGAAAATCCGATCGACTTCCCCGTCGGTCGGAATTCACAACCTTTCATGAAAGCGTCGTTATCGGGAATGAATCCAGCGCCATCTTCATCCATTCATAAGGAGGACAAATGAAACCTCGAATTGAGTATGCCAAAGACGCACCCCGGGCCGCGGAGGCCATGTACGCCCTGGAAAAGTATGTTCGACAGAGCGGATTGGAGCCTTCGCTCGTGGAACTGATCAAGCTTCGTGCCTCGGCAATCAATGGCTGCGCCTACTGCATTGATATGCACACTAAGGATGCCCGGGCCGAGGGCGAAACCGAACAACGCCTTTATGCGGTCTCCGTGTGGCGCGAAACACCGTTCTTCACAGACCGGGAGCGGGCAGCCCTGGAGTGGACCGAAGCGGTGACCCTGGTCAGCCAGGACCACGTCCCGGACAGCGTTTTCCAGCTCGCACGTCAGTATTTCACCGAGAAAGAACTTGTGGATTTGACGATGGCCATTATCGCCATCAATGGCTGGAACCGTCTCGCCATCAGCTTTCGTGCCGTGCCGGGGAGTTATCAGCGGATTTCAAAGCGTAGTGCCGCAGCCTCGGCTGGAGATTCGGGAACGGCGCGTCCCACAAAGTAAAAAGTCAGCATGTGTAGAGGAGAACCACACGCCCTTGCCCGCTCCCGGCATAAGGTAAGTTAGGTCATTGAGAATTGACCCAACGTTTACTCGTGCTCAGAGAAAAACTGAGGGGATGCGCAGGTGTGGCGGGAAAGGGCAAGGGGGAACTGTAAGAGGTGATTGAAGCGTTCCCCGGTACCCGTCAAGGAGCCTCACCATGATCTTATTGAAGCGAGCCTACGAGCCGGCCTCCCCTGCGGACGGGAAGCGTTTTCTGGTTGAACGCCTCTGGCCCAGGGGCCGTGAAGAAGACATCCCTCCCGCTCAATGGCTGGTTGAAGGAGGTCGCCCCCAGTGTGGAACTGCGCCAATGGTTCAACCATGATCCCGAAAAATGGCTGGGGTTTCGACGAAGATACTTTGCCGAACTGGAAAGGAATCGTGAGGCCTGGGAACTCCTGCTGCGCGATGCCCGGCGAGGTCAGGTCACGCTGATTTACAGCTCCCGCGATGAGGAACACAACGCCGCCGTGGCGCTGAGGGATTTCCTCGAGACCGCCTCAAGAAAGAAACGGCCGCCTTCTCGCAACTCCACTGCATCCTGAAAATGAGCCCTATTGCGCTTCCTCACCTGGATCAGTGTTCCTTTGATTGATGCCCCAGTGGCACGGGTTTCTCATTCACAATCCTTCCATTGGATATTCCTTACTACAGGCGGAAGGGTTTTCCTCATATGACTATGGGGTCCGGCGTTGACCAAGTCCGACTGGGAGCACTGCCGGGCTGTCTTGCGTGGCCGGAGTGTGGTCCACGGATGAACTTATCCTGTGTGTGTCTACTCACCCCTCTCACCAAGAATTATGGTTTGCGCCCAGGCCGTGTGCTGCTTTATGCTTTCGTCCATAGAACGAAGATCGCACCTCGCCCGAAGCTCCCGGTCAGCGTGGCCATATTTCCGGGCGATCTGCCATGATGGATCATCTTGCAGTTCAGGAATGTGTCACACGCGGGCTCGAAATTTAAGGAGAAGTCATGATCCGGGTCATCACAATCAGCCGGGAATATGGAAGTGGTGGAGGCACGGTCGCCCGGATGCTCGCTGAGCGTCTGGGTTGGAGGCTTGTGGACCAGTCCTTAATTGCAGAAATCGCCAAGACTGCGAAGGTGAACCCTGATGTCGCAAAACGGTTCGACGAATCGGTCGACCCTTGGTTTCACCAGCTGAATAAAGCCTTGTGGCGCGGCGGATATGAAGGGGTCGCCACTCGCGTGGATTCTGACCTGTTTGATGCCGAAGCCATGGCGGCGCTGTGTCGCCGCGTCCTGGAGGAGGCGGCCACCATCGGAAACTGTGTCACGGTTGGACGTGGAGGTCAGTGCGTCCTCCAGAAACGGGAAGACGCCTTTCATGTGTCGATTTATGCGCCGATGGCGGAGCGCGTCCAGCGCATTCAGGATCGGATCCCTGCCGGCAAGGACCCGGTCGCCTATGCGCGGGAAACCGATCGCAAGCGGGCCGCTTTCATTCAGCGTTTTTTCGGTCAGGACTGGACCAACCGTCACCTCTATGACTTGATGATCTCGTCGAGCATTGGATTGGAGGCGGTGACCGCCGTCATTCTCGTTGCAGCTGGCCTGCCCGGAGATGGATCGATCTCATGACGACGGAGACGCCGGCGACCGTGCCGCAGATCAATCCCTGGATCATCGCCATCTCTGTGATGTTTGCCACTTTCATGGAAGTGTTGGACACGACGGTGGTGAACGTCTCGCTCCCCCATATTGCCGGGAGCCTTTCCGCGAGCGTCGATGAAGCTACCTGGGCGCTCACTTCCTATCTGGTCGCGAACGCGATCGTCCTCCCGATCACCGGTTGGCTGGCCAATTACTTCGGCCGCAAGCGCCTGTTGATGGCCGCCGTCGTCGGGTTCACATCAGCTTCTTTCCTCTGCGGTTTGGCTCCAAGCCTACCCGTGCTGATCTTCTTCCGGATTGTCCAGGGCGCCACGGGGGGTGCGCTGCAGCCCATTTCTCAAGCCGTCATGCTCGAAGCCTTCCCTCCCCAGGACCGCGGGAAGGCCATGGCCTTCTGGGGTTTGGGAATTGTGGTGGCGCCCATGCTGGGACCGGTGTTGGGTGGATGGCTGACGGATACTTACAGTTGGCGCTGGGTGTTTTATATCAATATTCCGGTCGGCATCGCCTCCATCGTCATGACCAAACTGTTCATTTTTGACCCCCCGTACATTCGCCGTCCCACCTCCCGCGTGGATTACTGGGGGATTGGCTTACTGGCGGTCGGTATCGGCGCCTTGCAGATCGTCCTCGATAAAGGCCAGGAGGAAGACTGGTTCTCGTCCCACTGGATCACTACCCTTGCCATCGTTTCTTCAATGACCTTGGTCCTTTTTGTGATTCACCAGTTGCGTACGAAGCATCCGGTCGTCAACCTGCGCGTGCTCAGGCTGCGGACCTTTAGTGCCGGGGTATTTCTGATGACCGTATTGGGATTCGTGCTCTATGGCAGCCTGGTCCTGCTTCCCATCCTGCTGCAAACGCTGCTGGGATACCCCGCCCTGGATGCCGGCATTGCCATGTTTCCGCGCGGCCTGGGCTCCTTCATCGCCATGCCGGTGGTGGGGGCCATCATGTCCCGTTTTGATCCCCGAAAACTTCTGGCCTTCGGCCTGATCGGGGCCGCGTTCACCCTCTTTCAGCTTTCCTGGTTGAATCTCAATACGGGCTATTGGGACATCTTCTGGCCCCAGTTTCTTCAGGGGCTTTGCCTGGCGCCTCTCTTCATTCCGCTGACCACTGTGACCATGGACCCCATTCCAAAAGAAGAGATGGGCAATGCCACCAGTATATTCAACCTGATGCGAAATATTGGAGGGAGTGTGGGGATCGCGATTACGACGACCATGTTGGCGCGTGATTCGCAGAGGAACATCAACACCCTGGGGGCTCACGTCAACGTCTATAGCCCCCAATCCCAGTTGATGCTGGAAAACATCCGGATGGCCATGATGGCACGCGGGGCAGATGCCTATACGGCGACGCGGGAAGCGTACGGCACCTTGTTTGGGATGGTGCAGCAACAGGCGTCGATCTTGTCTTTTCTGGAAACTTTCCGCATCCTCGGCATCATTTTCGTGGCCGTCCTTCCGCTGCTTCTTCTCTTCAAAAGGCCGAAGCATCGCGGGGGAGGGCCCCCTGCCCACTGAACACGGCCTCGGGTTTCCAGCCGGTCACCGCGGCATAAAAGTCCTGGACCTTCGTCGCGTGAGGGACTGTGAGGTCCACCCAGGCGATGGTGCCGGGTTGGGGAAGTTCTTTCTTGGCCATTCTCCCTCCTTGTCAGACGAACTGAACGCTGCAGGTATATCAATTCCCCTTCCTCTCTATTTCAGGCCCAGTTTCTTGCCCTGAGACAGAAGCGCGAGGGCTTCTTGCATCCGTCGCTGGCGCGTTTCTTCCTTTCGAGCGGCGGTGATCCATTTCACGTAAAGCCGCCGGTAAGACGGGGCCAGCCCCTTGAAGTTCCTCCAGGCCTGCGAGTTGGCCATGAGGACTTGCTTGATCGACGGGGGAATGGCCGAGGTCTTCGTTTGCCGCAGGGTTTCAGAACCCGCTTTGTCGCGGAGCACCTGATCCGGGATCTTAGCCAACCCCATTGACCTCATCCTGCCCTCACGGATCAACGCTTTGACACGGCACTTGTTCAATTCTGACCAGCGGCTTTGGGCCTTGCGGGGTGTGAACTTTCGCGCGTATCTCTCTGAATCAATCCGTTGCACAAGGCTGTCGATCCACCCAAAGCACAAACCCTCATTGACGGCATCCTCGTATGGAAGGCTGGGTCGGCCGGTGCGTTTCTTATAATGGATGAGCCAGATCTCCGTTTCATTCTCATGATTCTGTGAGAGCCACGCCCGCCATGCCGCGCGGTTGGAGACAAACAGCGTCTTGGACATTTTCATATCGGTTGTATCCGCTCTTCAGAAAACTCGACTCCGAACGGGAACCGTAACCGTGGAATGATATCGACCCGATTCACTTCACCCTGGAGCTCAGAGACCGGACTAAACGACGAATGGAGGATGGCTTCCGGGATCGGTCCAACGTGGGGCTACCACTGGTGATCGGACTGGGCGGTTCCATGGGCCTCTTCTCGATCACGAGGAGGCTATCATAGTAATGGAGTGAATAAATGGATCTCGTCAGGTCCGACACCGCGAGTTTCCGTGGTTCCTTGGAATGCCAGGCGTGGATAGAATCGATGAAACCCTTGCTATATTCGATGAAAGTTCCTCTTCTTCGAAAACCCCCGCCAAATTTCTTCCAGTACGAGGTGTGGAGGTCTTCGCATACATAAATTCCCTGCTTGTCAATATGTGGAAAGAGCACTCGGAAGGTCGCGATTTGCTCATTCATCTTGTGACCCCCATCGTCGATCAAAATGTCAATTCGGGGGAGAGTCTTTGCCAGATGCCTCAAGAATTTTTCATCGGCCTGGTCCCCGATGAAAATCGAAATCTGTTCTTCCTCCAGTTGCTTGCAATTGGGATCGACATCGACTCCATAGATCCTGGCCTTGGGACCAAAGTAGCTTTTCCACATCTGCAAGGACCCGCCGTCGAACACCCCGATTTCCAGCAGATGAACTTCCGTTCCCCTGAACCTTGAGAAGTACCGGTCATAGATTTCAAGATAATGTTTCCACTTGACGGTGCGGTGCCCTGCATTTTTCAGGAAGTACTCTTCCAGATCGTTCAAATTCGCGCTCCCCTGTTGATTTGATTCCTCTAATGCTCCTCACAGGTCTGTCAGTAAGATGGAATCGATCTCAAGATCAAAGTGTTTCAGGAGAACCAATTCTAGCACAGCTCTGCCTTGACAAAGCGGTGGCCCTCACGTATAAGCGGCGCGTCGAGACTTCGGAAGCCTCCTTCGTTCTCCTTATGCACGACGTCAGCATCGTCATACCGAATTGGAATGGGCGGGAACTGCTTCACAGGTTTCTTCCCTCTGCGTTGATTGCCGCCAAACGGTATCAAGAACAATTCGGACAAAAGACGGAGATCGTTGTCGTGGATGATGGAAGCACGGACGATAGTGTCAGCTGGTTCAAAAAAGAATATGGTCATGACCCTCTGATGCGCCTTGTAGTGCGGGATCACAACGGGGGATTTGTCCCTGCCGCCAACAGCGGTTTTGCCGCCGCCCGCCACCGGATCGTTTTCCTGATCAATAACGATGTGAGTTTATCACCCGATGCCATCGCTCCCCTGGTCCGCCTTTTTGAGGATGAAACGGTGTTTGCGGTCTGCTCCAGGGCACTCCGGATAGAAACCAACGAGCTCGATGGGGCCGGGAAACTGGGCACTTTTAAAAACGGCTTTTGGCGTGTGTTTGAAAACTACGAGGTCCGAGATGAACACGAATCCCTGTCTGGCAAGCGATGGCCCTCGTTTTTCGGCAGTGGCGGCTACACGGCGTACGACGGGAAGAAGCTTTCTTTGGTCGGAGGATTCAACGAGCTTCTGGCTCCCTTTTACTGGGAAGACGTCGATATCTGCTATCGTGCCTGGAAACGTGGGTGGGTGGTGGAGTATGAACCGCGGAGCGTGGTGTACCATCTCGGCAGCGCCACGATGAAGAAAGAGATCTCCAAATCCAAGCTCGGCATCGTCGCGGAACGAAACCGGTTACTTATGACCTGGGTCAATTTGCATGATCCCTTTTGGTTCAGTGAACATGTGGCGTGGCTGGGACTGAAATTGCTGGGAGCGGCGTTGACCTTGGATCTGCAAATGTGGCGGTCTTTCATTCAGGCATTGCGGCGGCTCTCGAAAGTACTACCGGCACGAAGAATAGAGAAATCTTCTGCGGTTCGTTCCGATCGAGAGATCGCGGCAATCTTCGAAAAATTAAGGGCCGGCACTAACTCCTGAGCTCATGAGAGGAGGTATGACGCGAAGGGCCCTCATTGAGCATGATGGACCACAGTGACGCCGTGTTCGCAATAATCCCCCTGCTTTGTGTTCCCGAATGCTCGGATCCTGTCACAGCCCCTTCTTATCCTCAATCGGTCTTGTGTTGAAAAGCACCCCGATTTATCGGGGTGACCGAGAAATCATTAGGCCCTGCTTGAAGCCGTTTCAACGGCTTCCGAATGTAAAGAATGGAGTTCTCTTGAAGAAGGCGGATTCCTCATGAGCAGAAACCGATGAATCGGTTTCATAGCAAGTGGAAAGTGAACGGCTAACACCCCGATAAATCGGGGCGCTTGGGGAAGAAAAAAAGAACAGAGGTCGGGGTGCCGCAGGCATGTGCTCTATGCATACCTGCGTTCCTATTGCGCACCTCCAAGAGCCCCTCATCGCAGACATGCATACACCGCATGTCTGCGCCACCCGCGCCGAGTAAAAGTCATCGAATAGGGCGTTTGGCATACTTGGACACGGGATATTGTTTCGCCGCGCAAGCGGGGCTCTTACCTTTTTTCTCGTTGGTACCCCGCCCTCGCTCTCCGTCTACGGCGGACGGAGCTTCAGACGGGGCCACATTCTTCGAGCCCTACGGGCCTGGAGCAACACCGGTGAGTGCGAATGATTAAGAGGTTGAAGTACGTTTCTGTCTCTATTTCTTCCCCCGCGTCACTTGCTCAAGCAGATAGATGTAGGAGCGGTATACTTGTCCCGTGGCGCGGGCCATGCCAATCTCGCAGGTGCGACTGCTCGAGTAGAAGCCGTCCTGCCTTCGATCTCCAAGCTCTGCGGCTTCCAGTCGCGTCGCGGATTCCGTAAGCTCAGGGAACAGGAACCCCCGGTCACCTGCAAATCCACAACAGCCCGCATTGAGCGGAACCACCACCTTTTCGCTGCATGCCGAAGCAAGTGCATTGAGCTTGGGCACAAGATTCATCTTGATCAATGAACACACGGGATGCAACGCAACCGATTTCACTTTCTGGGTGACAGTCAGCCGGGGCAGAAGTTCATCGTGGACAAAGGTGACACTGTCCAGGATCTTCAGTTGGTCGAATTTTTTCTGATTGTCGGGCGTCAAGTGCGCTCGGCCGGTGGTGAGGCCGTAGACACACGGACTGGTATCCACCACGACAGGCAGATTACCTCGCTCGGACCAATCCCAGAAACGCTCGATAGCGCGGTTCAGAGAAACCTCGTGGGCCGCCTCATATCCTTTGGAGGAGAAGGGGACCCCGCAACAAGTGCCGCCCACTTCGGACGGAATAAAGATCTCCACTCCGGCGCGGCGCGCGACGGCAACGAAAGCTTCCATGAGCGACAGATCGTCGGGTTCACCCGGCAGACGGCCCAGCACTCGCGAGATGCATGCGGGATAATAGACCGCTTGTGCCCCGCTCTTCTTTGTGGCTGGAAGCCGGCGTGCCCGCCGCGGGACATCCTCTGTCCAGAGCGGCACGGGTTCTTTTGTCACGGCGCGAAGGGCTCGGGTGATTGCTGTCAAGGTTCCGGGACCAAACACCGACTGAAGCCCATGACCCAGCGAGAGTCCGAATCGCATCGAGTGTTCCACGAGTCCGAAATGTTCTGCCAGGTAGCGGGCGAAGCCCTGTGCCGAAGGCGAATGGCGCATTTTTCGCAGGCGCTTGGTGAGTTGTCCGGTGTCGATCGAGACCGGGCAAGCAGTGGCACACAGTCCGTCCACGGCACAGGTGTCCAGCGCCATGTAAGGAAAATCGGCCTCCAAACCGGACAGGAGTCCCCGATCGCCATCACTCTCCTTTAGTCGCTGGATCTCGCGGCGGACCACGATCCGCTGGCGCGGCGTCAGCGTCAGGTCGCGGCTCGGGCACTTGGATTCACAGTAGCCGCACTCGATGCACTTGTCGACCTCCTCCTCGACCACGGGCATACGTTTCAGGCTGGCCAAATGGGCTGCAGGATCGGGGTTGATGATCACGCCCGGGTTCAGCAGATTGTCGGGATCCACGAGCTCCTTCAGCCGTTTCATGATCCCATAGGCCTCGCCGCCCCACTCCGCCTCCACAAACGGGGCCATGTTCCGGCCGGTGCCATGCTCTCCCTTGAGCGCGCCATCATAGCGTTCAACCACCAGTCGCACCACGTCGTCCATGAAACGTGCGTACTGATCCACGGCCGCCTGATTGTTGAACGATTGCGTGATGACGAAATGCAGATTGCCGTCCTTGGCATGACCGAAGATGATCCCCTTCTCATATCCGTGCTTTCCGAAGAGTTGCTGCAGCTCCAGGGTGGCATCAGCGAGTCGCTCAATAGGAAAAGCGACGTCCTCGATGATGACCGTCGTACCACTCTCGCGCACCGCGCCCACCGAGGGAAACATGCCCTGACGGATCTTCCACAACGCCGCCTGCTCCGCGGGCTCGTGGGTGAACAGCGGAGGTTCCAGCAAATGGAGCCCCTGGATCGCTTCGTGTGCTCTGGTTTCAAGGGCCGACCGCTCCGCTTCTTCCGCCGCCTGGAATTCAGCAAGCACCCCGGTGGCACCCTCCGCAAGCTTCGGGATGGAGGGGGGGATCCCCGGCTGGTCCTCGACTGAGCGAAGGGAGGCGCGGTCCATGATCTCAAGGGCTGCAGCCCCGGCGTCGCGAAGAGGAACAATTGACGCAGCCGCGGCATAAAGATCGGGAAACAGCAACAGGCCGGTGTATTTGACAGGAAGGTCCGGCACCGTGTTGAGTACCGCCTCGGCGATGAATGCCAGCGTTCCTTCGGCCCCAATGAGCAAGTGTTGAAAGATGTCCAGCGGGCGATCGAAGTCGACGAAGGCGTTCAGGGAGTAGCCGGTGGTGTTCTTCATGCGGTACTTGTTGCGGATACGCTGGTGGAGTGCCGGGTTGGCTCCAATCTGTCGCTTGAGCTCCAGCAGACCCTCCACGAGGTGCGGTCCCGCCACGCGAAACATCTCGTCGGCGCGCGGATCGGCCGTGTTGATGACGGTGCCCGAAGGGAGGACAAAGGTGAGGGAGTCAAGGGTATGGTAGGCGTTCTGGGCAACGCCGCAACACATCCCGCTGGAATTATTGGAAAGGATGCCGCCCATCATGCAGGCATTAATGGAAGCCGGATCGGGCCCCATCTTGACGCGATAAGGGCGCAGGGCGTGGTTAACGTGGCCACCGATCACGCCCGGCTGGAACCGAACCTTCCGGCCCTCCTCTTCCACCCGTAACCAACGCCAGTAATGTCCCACCTCGACCAGGATTCCGTCGGTAATCGCCTGTCCGGACAGGCTGGTGCCTGCGGCGCGAAACGTCAGCGCAAGGAGGTGTTCGTGACTGAATCGAAAGAGGGACTGGATTTCCTCGACCGACCGGGCCAGCACGACCGCGCGGGGGATCATGCGATAGAAGCTTGCGTCCGCCGCAAAGGCGATCCGGTCGATAGGGCGAGTGAGGATGCGCTGGGAGTCGATTATTCGAGAGAGCGCCTGCTTCAGTCCTTCGGGAGTGAAAGATGTATCCGCCGCAGGTTGAGAGACCTGAGCATCACGTTTTTGAGTTAATTCTGCGGGGCTGGTCATAGCGAGGTCATGGGAGGTTGGTTCAGCTCGAAGGGAACTAAATCAATTTTCTGAAGATCTTGGAATTCAGGCCGAATCCTTACCTCGCGGTCCTCTCAACGGTTGAGCATACCACCAACTTTGCAACTAAAAAAACTTCGGTATTGATGGGGCCTCATCCCCTCCGGGAAAACCATTGGATTCCTATACAAGTATCATTGAAATTGTTGCAAGAGCGTGCGCGCCTTACTGTAGGGGCGTCCGCCGTGGTGGACGCCCCTACTGAGAAGAATCCACGATTTCTCCCTCTAACTGTATTTCCAACATTCGCAATAACTCCCGAAGAATTTTCTCAGGAGCAGCCCACCATGACCGGACCCATCAAGCGGCCTGAGGGGAGGGGCAGCCCGGCGCCGCCCCTCCCTGAAGTTACTTGGGTATCAGGCCGGTGAACACGTAGGCCTGGAGTAAAGCGATCAAACCAATCACAGCGGCCCCGGCGATGGAGTGCCACCACACCGTGCGGAATATCGGCCCCAGGGCATGGGAGCGTTCGTACGGATCGTCGTAACACGCGGCACAAGCCACCATGATCGACTGCGCGTCAATCATCTTTCCCATGACGCCGCCGGTCGAGTTAGTGGCCACAATCAGGATCTCGTTGAGGTGGAGTTGCTGGGCGGTGATCCGTTGCAGGCTGCCGAAAAGGGCGTTCGAAGCGGTGTCCGACCCGGTCAGAAACACGCCGAGCCATCCAAGGTAAGCAGCGAAGAACGGGTACATCACACCCGCACTGGTGAATGCCAATCCCAGGACGGCATCCGTGCCGGCATACCGCGTGAGGAAACCCAACCCAAGCACCTGGCCGATCACCAGCACGGGAACCTTCATGCGCTGCAGAGTTCGGATGGTGGCTTCCCACCACTGCTTGGAGCTTAACCCCAGCACCAAACCCGAGAGGAGCGCTGCCACGAACACCCCTGTCCCAGCCGCGGAAAGCCAGTTGATCCTGAAGGTGGCTGCCTCCGGAGGGGCGTTGGGCGGGGCGACAGGGGGCATGCGCTGGACCTTTTTGTGGAGGTCCGGCATCTCCCATACCGGCACGGAAAGCGGGCCGGAAAAATTGGACCCGAGGATGGTCGTCTTAATCTTCGTTCCGGCGAAAAGATTATCCAGACGGGTTTTGTTGGCCGGAAGGCCCCAAAGGGCGCAACAGAGGATGAGGATCGCCCAAGGCGTCCATGCATGCGCCGTCTGGCCGAGGGTGTAAGGATATTCCCACTCGGTGTCAGTCGCGTGAGCCGCCACCCCCTTCGCATTGGCTTTGTTCTTCGCCCCCTGCCGCTCCGACCTCAGCAAAAATCTCGTCTTGGGGTGCCAAACGAAGCGCAAGAAGAGCGCCGTGCAAATCACGGAGAAAACTCCCGAGACGACATCGGTCATGAGGTGTGTCGCACTATGTGAGGAGGCGAACCACTGCATCACGGCAAAGGAGAGGCCCGAACACAAGGACCCGGGCCACACCTCCCAAGCCTCTTTCCATGTTCCTCCTTCCATTAACACGAAGGTCGTGACCAACCAGAAGGGAACCAGCACGGAGACGAACGGGAGTTGGTGACCCACCATCGTCGACAGCTTGAGCTGATCGAGGCCGCTCACCGCCGCGAGCGTCACGATCGGGGTCCCAATGGCCCCATAGGCCACGGGGGCCGTGTTGGCCAGCAGGTTCAGAACGGCTGACTGGAAGGGCGAAAAACCAAGACCCACCATCACCGCCCCTGCAATAGCCACCGGAGTCCCAAAGCCCGAGGTCCCTTCGATGATCGCCCCGAAGGAGAAGGCAATCAGAAGAACCTGGAGGCGACGGTCGAAGGAGATGTGGATGATGGACTCCTTGACGATCTCAAACTTTCCAGTGATGACGGTCATGGTGTAAAGAAACATGGCCGCCAGCACAATCCAGATAATTCCCAGGTACCCTGAGAAAGTACCCAGGACAAACGCTGAGATCGCTGAGCCGAGCGGCATCCGGAATGCGACGCAGGACACCAGGAAAGCCGCCAGGACGCCGTAAAAAGCTGCGTAGGGAGCGCTGATGCCCAGATGCCTTGCACCCTGTTTATCGCGGTGGGGATGGAGCGCGATAAAGTACAGCAGGACAAGGATGGGCAGGGCAGCCACAAGGGTGGAAAGCGCGGCATTGCCAAAGGGATTATAGTTCTGATGGTACATAACACCTCCCCGCACCGATTCCGGCGATGTCACACTGGCTTGGTGCCGGACCGGGAACTCTTGCTAGAGGTAGCACAGACGGGGAAGCACTTCCTGCTCCCGTCCTGGAACTCGAATCAGGGTTCATCTCAAACCTCCGGATTTGTTTCTCCCGTTCCTCTTACCGGGAGGCGTTGGGTGGAGTGGTTGAACAACCAGCTAGTTGAAAGTACGGGATCAAGCCAGGGATCGCATCAGGCCACTTAAGAAGGTTTGAGATTCAGACCTCAACATTTATTAACAGAACGGGGGCATCTACTGTGTTGCTCCGTGCCCATGGGACGGCGTCGCCCGCATCGTCCGCTTCGGCGTCGAGACTTCCGACGCTTCTCCTCATTCCACAACCCAGACGTGCAGAACCTTGGGGCCATGTACTCCGATGGTCACCGTTAATTCGATGTCGGCGGTGCGGCTCGGGCCGGTGACAAAGACCATGTAATGCCGTTGCTTCGCCTCCGCAAACACCTCGTGCAAATCGGCCCGCAGGGCGCTGGGGTGAACAATCGCCAGGTGAATGCGGGGCACGAGCGAAACCTGCCGCGGTTGCGACGGGGAGGAAAACAGTCCGAGGGTCCCGGTCTCCGGCAGGGCAAAGTCCGCTTCCGTGATGCCCAAATCGACATCCGCCAGGGCCGCGGCACCTGCATCCGGGGCTACGACTTCAACCCCCAGGGCACTCAAACGGGCGGCGACACCCAACTTCCCCAACCGCGTTGTATTCCACAGGGTGGCTTTTCGAACCGATTGCGATTCGACCAGCTCCTGAAGGGCCCCGTCAATTTCTCCGGCTGACACACGGCGTGTCACTCCGGTGAGGGCGGAGATTTCGCTCAACAACCGATCAATCTCCGCATCCGTTGGGCCGGCCACACGCGGGGCCAGGAGCGGGGGGCGGTTTGAGATCGACGCTCCCGGTGCACGACCCAGCGCTCCCCGGACATTGCTCAGAATCGTTCCTCGGCTGTCGTTCATGTCAGTTTCTCTTTAAACCGCTCTGGTGTAGTGACCACCACCCCCGGAATCGGGCGTTGAATGCAGGAAGGGGCCGGGACATTGTCCAACGATTGAGCGGTGGCGGAAGGGCCGGCAGCCAACCGTCGCGGCGAAACGGAATCTGGACCAGCTTGAGCAAGGCGCACATGAAGCGGTAGAGCCACGGCCGCGTCAGTATGATGGCGCCCGCCCGGGCTCCCCATCGGGCGAAACGTGAAGAAATTGGAGGTTCGATCTCATCACCTTCAGAAACCCGTCGTCGGAGATGCAACAAGATCTGAGGGATGGGGAGCTTTACAGGGCAGATGTCGCCACAGGCCCCACACAACGAGGAGGCAAAAGGCAGATCTCCCGCAATCTTTGTGCCCATCAATTGCGGGGACAGGAGGGAGCCAATGGGACCGGAGTAGACCCAGCCATACGCATGGCCGCCCACGTGGTTGTAAACCGGACAGACGTTCAGGCACGCGCCACAGCGGATGCACAGCAGCGTCTCCCGGGTCAGCGGATCCCGCAACGCCGCAGTGCGGCCGTTGTCGAGCAGGACGAGGTGAAACTCCCGCGGGCCGTGCTCCGCCTCGGAACGCCGGGGCCCGGTGATGAATGAAGTATAGGTGGTGATTTTCTGACCGGTGGCACTGCGGGCCAGCAACTTGAGCAGAACAGTCAGGCTTTCCCAGTCCGGGACAATCTTGTCGATCCCGGCCACCGCCACGTGGACCCGGGGCAGCGTTGTGCACATCCGTCCGTTGCCCTCATTCGTCACCATGACCAGGGTACCCGTCTCCGCCACCAGAAAATTGGCGCCCGAGATCCCCATATCGGCGGAGATGAATTCCTGGCGCAATTTTTGCCGCGCGATTTCCGCCAGCCGGATCGGATCCGCGGGGGCGTCCATGTGCAGCTTATCCGAGAACAGGTCGGCGATGTCCTCTTTGGTCAGATGGACGGCCGGCACGATGATATGGGACGGGCCGGTGCCCGCCATCTGGACAATGTACTCCCCCAAGTCGGTCTCCAAAGCTCGAATGCCCACGGCCTCGAAGGCATGGTTCAGGCCAATCTCCTCGGTCGCCATTGACTTCGCTTTGACCACCGACTTCACCTGATGCTGGCGCGCGATGGAGAGAACAATCTCGCGGGCTTCTGCTGCCGTCCGCGCCCAATGAACATGCCCTCCGGCCTCGGTAACGCGCTGCTCCATCTGTTCCAGGTAGTAGTCCAGGTGGTTGATCGCATGGAGTCGAATGTTATGCCCGGCTTCCCGCAACTCCTCCCAGTTTTCAACCTGGCCGACCACACCGGCGCGCGTTCCCAGGAACCGGGTGGTCGCCTTGCGAACCGACGTCACGATCTGCCGCGGCACCCGCTGCGTGTTGCCGCGAAAGTCAATCGGAGCTGGGCTGGGATTCATGCTCGACACCTTTGCTGATCGGCCCGGAGCACGGGTCAAGTCCCGGTTTTGGTAAGGATTACTGTCCCGAAGTCAGAACTTCAACGAGATGTAAGGCCTTCAGACGCGACCCGGTCTTCCTCATTCCCCCGGCAATATTCATCAGGCATCCCGCATCGCAGGCAACCACCGCTTCAGCGCCGCTCGCCTCGATTGCGCGGATCTTGTCTTCCATCATGGACCGGCTTACTTCGGGATAAATCACGCTGAACACCCCGCCGAAGCCACAACAGGTTTGTTCGCCCTCCAACGGCACCAGTTCCAGGCCGCGCACATTCTTGAGGAGTGTCTTGGGTTCATCGGAAATACCCAATCCACGCAACAAGTGACACGAGGCATGGTAGGTGACCTTGTGGGGGAAACGGGCTGCCAGATCGGTGACGTGCAGTTCTTTGACCAGGAATTCGCTGAGCTCTCGCACGCGGGCGGCCACTTCCAGGGCGCTCGTGTGCTCAGGCGTTCCGGCGGGAAAGAGTTCGGGATAATGATGGCGGACGAGGTCAACGCAGGAGCCCGAGGGAGAGACAATGAGGCCTTTTGTCCGGGCAAAAATGTCGAGCCATTTGCGGGCCACGACACGGGCCTCACTCTGAAAACCGCTGTTGAAGAAGGGTTGGCCGCAACAGGTTTGTTCTTCTGGAAACTCCACTTCCACGCCGAGGCGCTCCAACAATTCAACCGTCCGTTCAAGGACGCCGGGGAAGAACTGCTCCGCCAGGCAAGTGATGAACAGTTGAATTTTCGCCGCCATAGTGCGACCGGTTTCTTGAGGTTTGGAATTTTCCAGCGCCATTAAAACACAGGTTGCCCATTCGGGCAAGTGGATGTCGGAGCGTATCGTTAGCACAGGACATGTCCGGTGTAATCCCGTCGCCACGGTGACAAAGGGCTGATCGGGGGGGTGTTAAGCAGCGCCTTGGGCGGAGAGAAGCGTTAAATTCCACACTCCGACTCCATGGGCGGCAGGGGAAGGTGGTCAGGATGCATTCGATGAACAGTGCTCTGCGATGAGTTCAGTTCACCGGAATCGCTTCGACGTGGCTGAGCGTGACTTGGGTTGCGGTTCTCAGGGTATTGTGGATCTCTGCCACCTGATCGGTGTGAATCATGAGCTCCCGGATTGCGTCCTCACTTGTGCGGGCCATCACTCGGGCGCGGTAAGTGACATTCATGGCAGCGGCTCCCTCAACCCCAAAATCACCGGTCACTTCAACCTCTACCCTTTCAATGCCTATCCCCCGCTTGGTGCCTTCGCGGTAAAGATCATTGCAATAACAGGTGGCCAACGCAAGGAACAGCAACTCTCCTCCATTGACACTCGAGCCGAACCCATCAGGCTTGGGAGGAATGCGGAGGGAGTGACTATGATCATTGGTTGCCAAAGTCACCCGATGCTGGTGGCGACCGTTCTCAACGTGGGCGGTGATTCTCATCAAATCTCTCCTCTGAATGGATAGCCGTTCTCCAGTCCTTTGGACGTCTGAAAGAGAGTGCTTGTCCCAAGGGATTGTCTACGGGCTTTCCGGCGACTGCGACCACCTCTTGCTGGAGGTGCGCGGTCCATGACTCCAGCCTCTGGCAGCCCCACTTAAAGACCGGGCCCCTCAGCGGCAATCCTCAGAAACTCGATCTCTCGTTCGTGAGCATTACCAACCTCGCCAGTCCGGGTGCCAGCCATATCCATCATCTCGTGGTCACGTTCGACGACCACGCTCACTTCACCCAAAACTGGACGTGGCGGGAGAACGGGAAAGACCAGAGCGGCGCCTTTCGCTTCACCCGCAAAAAGTCGTCTTGAGATGGTAAGAAGATAGGACGGATCCAGGGCCGAATGGCGCTTACCCCCGCAGTCTGTGACGTGACGACGGAGTTGCGTCCAATGCCGCCTCGGCGGTGTTGGAATCGTGCAGCTCACCGCTTGAGCTGTGGAAAGGGAATTATTCTACCCCGAATTCCGATGTTGAATGCCATGATCAAGGTCGGAGGGAGATTCAATCCCCATTATTATAGAGGATGATAAATTATTGTGACGCCGCCCGTGCAGGAATTGCCACATTGGTGGGGTCTTGGGTGGCCGAGTCGTGTCACTATGTTTTATCATCCTCTATAGATGATTTTCGAATATCGCTTTAGGCCCGGAGGGCTCTCAGATTGTAGCCCCACCTGAAGCTCCGTCCCGCGTTCTTTGTGGGGCGGAGCGAGGGTGGGGTACCGGTCTCCCGATCACATCGGAGCCCCGCTTGCGGGGCGAAAGAATCTGTCGAGTGGATCTTCGGACAACCCTACATTAATTCCATGGCATGTTCCTCTCCGCTGTGCTTTCTTTCCACTCCCCGTTCCCTTCTCGCTTTACGAATGAGTGGAGCCCGACTCCACCGGTTGGATTCACGAACCGATATCTGGACCCGGGAGGCCTTTCCTGGCTGCGGGCGCGCCTGCGGAAGATCTCCTTTCCGCAATAGAGAGGAACTCTTTCCGAGTGCAAGGAATCGAATAGGACGTTCGGTATACTTGGCTCTGGGACATCGTTTCGCCCCGCCAGCGGGGCTCTCACTTTTTCTCTCCTCGGTACCCCGCCCTCGCCCCGCAAAGAGAAAAAGCGCGGGGCTCAGGCGGGGCTACAATCTGACAGCCCTCCGGGCCTAAAACGAAGCTGCCTGTCCCCGCAGTTCAGCGGTTCATTGGCACCATGGCCCCTCCGGGCCTAGAGCGACAGCCGCCTCGCTCGAAAAGCATCGACCGATGGTACAGAGTCAGACATCTCTCCCTCTTTCTCCGGTCCCTTCAAGGGATAAACAATTCCATTCTTCCTTCATTCCATTCCAATCGATTTGAATCGAAGAGCCGAGCCCTTCGTAGACGCCCTTAGTTTCGGAATTCGGGTATACAGCTCCATCCCGCATTGATCGGGGGTGATTCCTTGCAGGATATAGAAGTCCCCCCGAATTCTTCCGATTATCCGGGCTCGATATGCCGGGTTCGGAGCCCTGCCTTCCGAGCCGCTTTGATTTGACGTTCATCGCAGGAGACAAAAAGTTCCGCTCCCCTGCTCCTCCGGCGAGTTCGCCAGGTATTAAGCTCACCGCTTCCGTCTGACGTGACAACCCTGTTCCCTTCTTGAGAATCCAAGGCAGCAGAACGGATTGATGATGATTAAGTATAGTGACACCGCTGGAGGAGTTTGGCAATGATGTGCGGCTCTGCCGCTTCCGCCGTGGATGACCGGAAACCTCGTGGGGAGTTTGCCCGTAGGGGAAAGGGATGGACATCACGACAACGACACAAGGAGATCCTGTGAAACGTCTCGTCCGCGCCTTTTTCGCATGCACCTTGTTGGCCGGCATTCCCGCGATTCTATCTGCGCAGTCCCCCCAGCGCTTGGTCGATGATTACATCAAGGCCCTGGGCGGCGCCCGGGCGCTCCGCAGTATCGCCAACACGACCTATGCCGGAAAAATTGTCGATCACACCACCAGCGAGACGGGATCCTATCGTCTTCAACTGAAAGCGCCGAACCGGATTTATACCGAGATCCTCTGGACAAAGAACCGGTGGAGCGAGGGGTTCAACGGAAAATCCGCGTGGCGCCAGGATCCCGCCTCGGGCTTGACTACCCTCACCGGCCCGGAGAGCACCCGGCTGAAGACGAACGCCTCTTTTCGCAACGATCATCTGCTCTCTTACAAGAAGGAGAAAACACGGCTCCGTTTTCTGGGGCGCGACGAAATAAACGGGGTGAGCGCCAACGTGATTGAGGTCACCACGCGGTCCGGTCTCAAATACACGCTCTGTTTCGATGTGAAGACTTCCCTCCTGATCGCTGAAAAGGATTCCCTCTCGTCCGAATCCAGGGAGCTGGATTTCTCCGATTATCGGGCGGTAGACGGTGTGAAGGAGCCCTTCCGGTTTTCTTGGAAGGAAGGGTCAAATTCCTACGACGTCACCCTCACCGAGGTGACCCACAATGCAGCCATCGATGCTCGGCTCTTTGACATTCCCAAGGTCTCTTCGGATCCGATCCCCGACATCGCCTCGCTGCTGGCGGCGGTGACCGCCAACCAGAAGCATCTTGAAGAGATTGTCGAAAACTACACCTACACGGAGGTCAGCCGCGAAATCGAGGTCGACAAGAAGGGAACCCTCAAGGACAAATCCGAAGAAGAATCCGAGGTGTTCTACGTCCAGGGCAAAGAGGTGAAACGACTCATCAAAAAGAATGGCCAGGATCTAAGCGCGGCCGAGCAGAAAAAAGAACAGGACCGCGTGACTAAAGAAATTCGCGAAATTGAAGAGCGGCACAAGAAGGAAGAGGAACAGGAGAAGCAGGGGAAGAAAAAGAACGATGAGAACGAAGTGACGATTTCCACTTTCCTCAAGGTCGCACGGTTTGTCAACCCGCGACGAGAGCGTTTCCGCGGTCAAGACGTGGTTGTCTTCGACTTCGAGCCGAAGCCCGGCTATAAATCACAGACCCGTGGAGAAAACCTCGTGCAAAAGCTGGTCGGCGTTGTCTGGATTGATGAACACGCCAACCAAGTGGTCCGGTTGGAAGCGCGTCTCAGCGATTCCTTCAAAATGGCCGGGGGCCTGCTGGTCACCATCCTGCCCGGGTCAGCCTTTGTTTTCGAACAGGAACTGGTCAACAATGAAGTCTGGTTGCCGTCCTATGCAGAGGTCAACCTCTCAGGAAAGTTCCTGTTGTTCAAGAGCGTCTCCGCAAATCTGGTCCTTCATTACAGCCAGTACAAGAAATTCAACGTCGAAACGTTGTCCGAAATCAAGAGTCCGGGCAAGAAGTGATGGGTGAACCCGTCCCCAGCTGCGGGACCTCTATGGTTTTTCTTCCCTGAATCCCCGCGAAAGTCCTCCCAGCACAACCAGAGCAATTGCGAACACGTAAGAGCTGGTCAAGAGTGTGATCGTCTTGGTCAAGAGCAGGACCGCGAGGATTAAACAGATTCCTAGAAATAAATATGCCGCTATCTTCTTATTCATGAAATTCCACGCCCCATCGGGCTCTCACCACCATTCATCGGGGTTGACCTCATGCCCGGGTCGGTCGTTAACGACCGACCCCTTCGCCACCAACCCCGATGAATCGGGGTACGACTTCCAGCTCGCCTGTTCGCGCCGCTAAAGCGGCGGGCTGCAGGAAGCCAAGTCCCCTCAAAGGGGACTATCCTATTCCAGCCGGACTCTCAATTTCCTAACCCAGTGGACAATCATCTTCACACCTACTCGCCTTTGAACTTCGTGGGGCTCCGCCCTCCCTGACGTCAATCCTCAATGTGCCTCCAGCCAACGGCTCACTCGATCGTAGATCTCATGTTTCTCGGGCTCGTTAAAGAGCTCATGGTACAGGCCTGGGCAGAGCCCAAACTCCTTGTCGCTTGACCCAAGACGCCTAACGAATTGCTCGGTTGCTCCGGGGCTGGCAATTCGATCTCCGCTTCCCTGAAGAATGAGCATCGGAAGACGGATTCGCGGGGCCGCCTCCATGACCTCACTCATCGTCTTTGTGGCTTCTGCGAACCAGCGCGCGCTGACCCTAAAATTGACGAGCGGATCGGCGGTGTAAGCGGGCGCGACTTCGGGTGAACGGCTGAGATGGAACGGATCCAATCCATTGTGCAATCGCAGGCGAGGCATCCACCGCCCCGCCATTCGGCCGATCATTAATTTGGCGGGCGGAATCGGGGCTGCGACCCCCAGAAGCGGGGCTGAAATGACCATTCCATCGACGCGCTCCGGGTGAGACGCCGCGTAGGCTAGCGCGATAAGCCCTCCCATGCTGTGGCCGATGACAAACAGCCGGCGCGACGGGCCCTGGGCTCGCGCGCGGGATATGAACAGATCCAGGTCATCCACGTAATCGCTGAAACGTTCAACGTGTCCCTTCAGCCCTTCTGATTTCCCATGCCCGCGGTGATCATAGACGGTCACCGCATAATTATGCAAACCCAGGTGTCCAATGAGCGCACTGTAACGCCCGCTGTGCTCGCCGAAGCCGTGCGCCAGGACAATTTCCGCAACCGGGTTGGCATTCGTGTACCGGCGCGTGAAAAGTCGCAGGCCATCCGGCGTGGTGAGGTATTCGTCGTGGGATTGCAGGAGTTGTAATCCTCCTTCGTGTGAAGGGCCTGGCTGCTCCCTATCCATCGGGCTGTGCCTGGGAGAGCGCAAAAAGGTTCAGACCAAATGAGGACGGGCCTTTCTTCTGCCTTCTGACCTCCGACTTCTGACTTCTTCTGCCGCGATGGATGTCCTCAACCAGATCGTCACCAAATGTCGAACTATCTCTTCACACATTCCACATTTTAGAATCCAAACGTCTGCGGGAGCAACTTAGAACAAAAAAGGCACCATGCGCTTTGTGCGCGCCATGTATTGCCAGTACTCCGGGTAGCGTTCGGCGACAAGTCTCTCCTCACACAACATTCGCACAAGCGCGCCGGCCAGTAAGAGTAAACCAAAGAATATCGACAGCAGGGACCAGTGCGCCAGAATGCCAGCCCATCCGAACAAGGACACGGATGTGTAGATCGGATGACGGATGAAAGCGTAAGGACCGGTTGTTACCAGCCCGCCCTTGGTCGGACCGGCACTGGCGTGAAAACTGCGGATTCCAAATGTCAGCCGTGCCCATATCAAGAGGACGAGCGCGCACGCCTGAACGGCCATCATTGCAGGCGATGCCGAAAAGAGCGAATGGGTGGAAATCAGGCCTGCCAAGGCGAGCACCATGATGGCCAGTCCCAAAATAGAGAGAGTCCTCAACATAGTGGAAAGCTCGCTCTTGACGCGCTAAATTGACATTCGAAAAAATCGAGCGGGACACAATCTTTTTCGCTTGCTTCCATGCCGGGCCATTCGCCGGGTTCGCATCATCCCGCCCGGGTGCCGTTAGGAACCGGACCTTCCGGGACGGCCAGCACCGGTCGAACGCCATCGGCGTACCCGATATCAAACAGCATGCCTTCCGACAGCTCCCCCAGCATCTTCTTGGGCGCCAGGTTCACCACAAACAATGCCTGCTTGCCTTCCACCTCATGGGGATCTTGCCGTTCTTGTTTCATACCGGCCAGAATGGACCGCTGGAAGTCTCCGAAATCAACAATCAATCGGACCAGCTTTGCCGATTGGGGAACCTCTTCCACCCGCAGGATGGTACCCACGCGAATATCCACCTGATTCAGGAGATCGATCGAAATGATGGGCTTGACGGGAGCTGCCATAGATCCTCACAAATTCTATTGATAAGTTACTAACCGCTCAACCGGCTTCAGTTCAGAGGCCCCTTCGTCAAAGTGATGTCGTCGACCCACACCGTCCCTTTGCCGTTAATAACGACGTTCAACTTGATCAGTTCAGGCTTTTGTCCCTTCTGCAAAAAAAATGGTGTTTCCATGGTCGTCCAGTCAATGGTCCCGGAAAGGGGGTTCTGCAAGGCCCTGGAAAAGTACTCCCCGGACCCGGGAAACACACACCACATTTCAAGATAAGCCGTGCCGATCACATTCTGTGTTTTCAGATGGGCGCGATAAGTGAGGCGGGCATTTTCAACGTTGACATCCTTGACTTCATACAACCTCACGGTGACCGGTTGCGAGGTATCGATTCTTAAGGCGCCATTCCCATCGCTCGAAGTACTCTTGTCAAAGGTAACTCCGGACTGGGTCAGAACCCCATCCATGTTTGCGATTGGAATGGATTTGATCACCTCCGAAGGGGTCCTGGCCTTCTGGCAGCTTGTCACCATGAACAGAATGAGGATCGAGCCCCACACGACGAAACGCTTCAGCATGACTCCCTCCCTTATCATCCTCAGTTGGACCTTGTCCGCACAAACCGGAAGTCGCAACAATCATCCCCCCGGCCAATCGTTTTCGTGCGTTCGAATCGAAGATGCGGAGAAACATCTTTGTAGAGCAGATCGTCGCCCCGACAGAATGAGGATGTGAGTTCAGCAGCGCCGAACGACGTCAAAACCTCCCAGTAGAAACATCGATGAATCTTGAAGGCGACTTGTTTCGGGCCCACTTCCAGCCATTCGACTTTCCACCCGGCCTCGGGGTAGCTGACGCGCATCACGGGCCGGGTGAACCTTCGAATCAAATGATAGAAAAGCGCGAACTTTCCAACCCAGGCCGCTCTCCTCCGGACGGCTTCCACTCGAATCTCGATGATCCGGTCCACCACTTCCAGGGCCGGCGCCTGGGTGATCCCCTCCTCGCGAAGGACCTGGTACAAGGCAAGGGCAGGCAGAATGTTCTTTTCCAGGTGCATGCGTAACGCCCGTTCAGGATATCGAATGCAAAGACCGAGGAGGGCAGAATACCGGGTCTGGACCTTTGCAAGCACTTCCCTGCCTCGGACCTTCCCTAATTCCTCGGCCAGCCCTTGTTGGAAGCACCGGATGATCTTTCGTGGAAGACTTCTCCCACCCGACTTTGTTGACTCGCTTTCGGGAATACTCACAAAGCCCCCTTGAAATACAAACGTCAATTAATATGTCACAAGGCCTTTCCGGGTTCAACGTTGGGGCGGACGCCGCGGCGGACGCCCCGACAACAAACATTCCACGATGTCTCCGTGCAAGTTCATTTCCATCGAGACCTACTCGGCGCGTTTGAGGCTGGAGTGCTCGGCCAGCATCTTCTGCTGGGTGCGAATCTCGTCCAGTTGACCCTTGAAGGCCTCTCTGCCGATATCGTGTCCATTATTGATTTTTCCAAAGAGTCCCACTACGTCGGAAAAGCCTTCGAGATCTTTGGCCTGTTTGGAATTCGGGCCCAAAGACCCCTCTTGCTTGAGTCGGGCAATTCGAGTGGCGAGGGCTGCCGCCGGGTCTTTGGACGCTGCCACGCCATCCAGATCCGCAATCAGGCCCGCCAGGTATTGAGCCTCGCTCTTGCGTGAAGCCTCCAGCTTTGCCATTTCGCTGGGAATTCCGAGTGCAGTCCGATCCTCGAACACCACGAGCGAGGGATACACTTCAACTGCCACCGGGGTTGCACCGGCTGACCGCACGGTAAAATTCCTCGTGATTTGACGTGTCGTCGCGGGAGAGAAAGTTAAGGAGGGGCTGGCAACCTCCGGCTGATTCTTAGCGATGGCCAGATTCTTGATCAGGTCCTCCCCGCCTTCGCTGGGGGCTCCCCTGCCGTCGGCGAACCGGAGCCAAAGATGGTAGTTGAAGGCGGTGATCACCTGGCGGGAATTGTTTTGAAACTCAATTTCGAGGGACACCATCGTGACCCCCGCAGGCAGCGTCGAACTATGGGACGAATTCACGGCGGCGTGCTTTACTTGAAGGGCCGCCTCAACCGCCGCATTGTGCGTCAGCGCGGGAGGCGAAGCGGGCTGGCTTCCACCTTGCCCCGTGCCCGGTGCTGAAGGCTCTGTTTGCCCTGCTATGATCAGCGGTGTTAATAGGAGAAGAATCAGGATCGAGTTTTTTCTCATAAAGCATCCGAGGTGAACAGCACCGCCGAGGCATGGAGGGCCGCAAGAGATAGTGTATACGTCTGGAAAGGAAAGGAAAAATGGAAAATGAAGATATGAGGGCGGGTATGCAACTTACATCGCTAACCCGACTTCCTCTCGACCTTTTTTTAGAGGCATCTCATCCCAAGTTCGTCCTTCAAGCTCTCGTCCCGCTTTTTTCTTTCGGACGCCGCCCCATTGCTTGAAGAAGAACGGCACACCGGCGGACCTGCAGTGGTCGCGGATTGATCGTACCCAGTCCACCCTCATCGGGCGCGCGCCGGGGCCCGATTCACCTCCTACAATCACCCAATCAATTCCCCGAAGATCCAGACTCTCCAAAGGTCCAAGAAGCGGTTCAAGGGAGAGAAACTTAATCTTGGCGTCGGTGCTGCGGAGAAAATCGATGCGACCAACGTAATCCTGGTTTTCGACGCTGACTCCCATCCAAATGTTCTCGGTCCAAGGCAGCAACGAGCTCAGTCTCGAGAGCCGATCTGCGCGTTTGGTCAGGATTTGAAAGCGGTGCCACCGGGCCTTAGCCATCACCACAAACATCTTCTGAATGAAATCAAACGGAACGTCGAGATGGAAAAGGTCACTCATGGAGTTTACGAAGATCGTTTGTGGCCTTTTCCAGCGCAGAGGCAATTCCAACGAATCTTCGTGCAAGGTAAGTATGAAGCCGTTGAGATAATGGGGCTGGCCCATCGCCTGCAAGCGAAACGCCATACGTTCCGCATAACAGTGCTTGCACCCAGGACTAATCTTGCTGCACCCCGTCAGGGGGTTCCAGGTGGATTCAGTCCACTCAATGGAGGAATTGGCAGCCATTAGGAGATTCCCCTACGTCGGTACTTGTTAAAAATATCATTAACTATATCTGCGGCGACTGGCTTCTGGGAAGCGAACAACAAATCATAGACGAATGCTGCCCCTAAGTTAACCGAAAATGCCCTGCTGCCTCAATTCTGCATCCTGACACCATCGATTTTTCTTACATGATGGGCCGGACATTTCTAAATCAACGAGTGTCTAGAGCATTGAAGCCCTGGCTGTTGTCTAAGGGCGAGATGTATGTATGATAATATATCATTATTCGATGTATTTATATTGACATACGGTTGATATTGATACTATAATATCATCGAATTTCCAGGGAGAGGTGGCTCATGTCAATTGACCTCAAGGATATCGGATTGAGGTTGCGCAGGATTCGAGAGAGCCGGGGTTATACCCAGGAGGAAATCGCCGGGGTTCTCGATATCCCCCGCCCGAGTGTTGTTCAGATCGAGGCCGGAAAACGCTCTCTCGACAGCATCGAATTAATGAAGTTATCCGCGGAGCTGGGTTTCGATCCAAAAGATCTCTTTGCTGCGAAGACGAGCGAGCAGTTGGATTCAGTAACGGCTTTGTTCCGGGCCGATCCAGATTTGGCAACTGACAAAAAACTGACCCATACGATTTCCAAGTGGTCAGCATTGTGCCGTCAATTCACCACGCTTGAAAGGCTTGTTGGAGTCGATAGAAGTTATGTCTCTCCAGTTCGCTACGATTTGCCTGAAGCACGAAGCAAATGGGAAGCAATCCAACAGGGCACCATTGTTGCCGATCATGAAAGAAGCCGGCTCAAATTGGGGACCGGGCCCGTTTCGGAGCTTCCTGAGATTATCGAAGCTCAGGGAGTCAGGGGAGGTGTGCTGCCGCTAGATGACTCCATCTCGGGTTTGTTCATGGCTGATGAGAAATTTGGACTCAGCGTCCTCATTAATGCCAACCAGAGCGAGCACAGACAACTCTTTTCCTACGCTCATGAATACAGCCATTTGCTTTTTGATAGAGAAAAGCGAGGTACGATCAGCCGTCTCGCTGACCGCGAGGAACTTACTGAGGTTCGAGCAAACGCCTTCGCGGCTGCCTTCCTTATGCCTGAACAAGGCGTCAAAGACCTTCTGACTTCTGTCGGCAAGACTCGCGATCTTCCCGCTTTACAAGAAGTGTACGACGAAGACGGAAGCATGGTGCGTGCGCAGCGCCGGGGTCCTTCTTTCCCCACCGGGCTTCAGTTTTATGACGTTGCACATCTCGCTTTTTACTTTGGAGTGAGTTATGAGGCAGCGCTGTGGCGATTGAAGGCTCTCCAGATTCTCTCTGAGGAGGAGAGGAATGAGCTTTTCGAGAAACAAGGATCGGCCAATGCATTTCGACGGGTTCTCGGTGAGCGATTTGCCAATCACAGACAGAGATTTGTAAGGCGGGAGCGGGCATTTCAGCACAAACTGTTTACTTTGGCGCTGGAGGCTTTTCGTCTCGGCCACATCAGCAGAGCCAAGTTGAAAGAAATCGCAGAGGATGTCGAAGTTCCGAATGAAGAATTGAAAAATCTTCTTGGAGGCATTGATGTCCACGCGGAGTCAGAGGCGGAGGGGGTACGTTTGCCCAACTAAACGCGATGTCACCTGCTCCAAGAAAAAGAGAGGTTTGCGTCGACAGTTGTGTGCTGATCAATCTGGCCATTGTGTCGCGGCTTGACCTCCTCCGAAAGCTGTCGGATTTTGACTTTTGCATTCCCCTGGAAGTCCTAAACGAGATTAAAGATCCAACCCAAAAGGAACGGGTGAATGCCGAGATTGCGACAGGCGGGTTACGAACAATCAAGATTGAGAGTGTGGAGGAGCTGCAGGCTTACGCCGAATATGCTGAACAATTTGGCAAAGGCGAGGCCGCCTCGCTGGCCGTGGCCAAGTGTCGCGATTGGGTAATAGCAACCGACGAGATCAAGGACAAGCGGTTGACGCGGGAAATCACGGAAAGAGGAATCCAGGTTGTTAACACACCCGGGATTTTGCTGAAGGCGATAAAGCAGGGTCTTTTGTCCGAGGAGGAGGCGGATGCAATTAAGACCGAGCTTGAGCGCAACCGATTCAGGATGAAATTTGAATCCTTCCGAGAAGTCGTGGAAAGTGAGGATTAGAAAATGGGGTCCACGAAAGCACGAAAGACAGATGCTTTCGAACCAGGGCCCAATTCGAACGCAGCCTTGGACGCTTCCCCCACTCAGAGAACACAGAGAACAGCTTGCTCGCTCCGATTGATCGCACCACCGAAGAGGAGGAGGTTACATGTCAGAGCCGGCTATTTACTGGAAGGGCAAACTTGGCAGCGGTTACCCACATTGAGTATCAGAGATTTGAATCGGGTTTAATGTCATCCGGAGACGACTTATGATTACGTTGCGGTTCGTGTGTGTCCGTTGTGGTTATGAATTCGAGGAAAGAGTCTTCGAACCTGGGGAAGCTGAGGAGAAACAAGTTTCAACTCGGCCCATTCGATGTTCTAAATGCGGTGGCAGTGTCAAAGCGATTTAACGCTATGAATATGTAAATGACAGAGTAAAGGCAGGCTCTTCCACTCTTCATTTGGCAGAGGATAGAAAAGTAAATGTTGCCAGCAAAAGATGTTGTTGCCGTTGAAGACGATTTCATCAAAGTCTTGCAGCATGTTCGAGGGACAAAGGAACAAAAGCAGGCTTACTTCTCTTCGCGCGGTATACGTGTTCCTCGCACGAATTACGAGTCCATGTGGGCAGTATTGACGCAGAGACTTCAGCGTGGCGGCGCGGCGTCTGCGGTCTTTGAGCTGTTGCGGGCTGGGATGCCCAGGCACCTGTCCTTGCTCTTCCGTCAAGTGGACCGAGGAAAGGCCGTGCGTTTGCGTTCGACAGAACCTGCTATTGTCTTTGATTTCTTCTTCCAGAACGGAAATGTCCGAAAAATCGGAGAACTCTTCATACAAGATCTGCGGGAGCATGGAGGAAGTCTTGCGACGATACCTCCAAAACGAGCCGTTTCCACAATCAGTGGTAAGCGGTATGAAATCGCTCTTTCTTTCAGCGGTGAGGATCGAACTTATGTCGATCAAATCGCTGATATCCTCAAGTCCATGCGCGTGAGAATATTCTACGACGCCTTTGAACGGGTAAGTCTACTTGGGAAGGATTTGGCTACCCACTTTGCTTGGATTTACGGAAAACGAGCAGACTATTGTGCAATGTTCATTTCAAGAGATTACGTACGTAAGGCGTGGCCAAACTTTGAACGTCAGCACGCACTGTCACGGGCCATTCTCGAAAAGCGAGAATATATATTGCCGATCCGACTAGACGATTCTGAAGTGCCCGGCCTGCCCCCAACTGTGGGTTATCTGGACGCTCGCGGATATACACCAAAGCAAGTCGCACAGGACCTTTTTCACAAGGTTCGCGGTACACAAACCTGAGCCCTTGTTGACAAAAACTTGGCTGTCCCTATTTTTCTTCCTGCAAATCTTGGTTAATGACAGGAAAGCCATCGAGGAAAGAATTTCTAAGGTGAGGGAAGCAATCGCAGGTTTGCGGGGGCTCGTTGATCAGGAGATGCCGGACGCCGTGGCTCTTGGACTCACCGATGCCTGCGAGACCGTCCTTAGGTCTAGCCCCTCGCCCCTGACCAGTAAAGAACTGTGCGAGGGACTTCGGGAGATGGAATTCAATACAGGCAGGTATTCCCGCCCCGAATCTGCCCCAGCGACCATCTTGCAGAGGTTTGAAGAAAAAGGTCTGGTTATAAGAACCCAGAAAAATGGTCACGCTGCATATGAATGGGATCTTGGAATTCGTGCGGTGGCACCAAGAGGATTCCATAATCGACGACAAATTTCCAAATCGCCTGTTGACAAGAAGAAAAAGTGAAGTAGAAACAAAAAAAGCCAGGGCATCATTTGTTGGTGTCTGACCCCCACAATCCTCCACGAGACTGATCCCAAGCTGCCAACCCGTTCGATTTATCTCGTTTTTGTTCTTGAGGTCATTTGACCTGTGTTGATCAATTACAGGCCATATCGCTTGTAATAACCGAATACAGGCTCATTGGCCTGTAGTCGCCTTAGTGGACCCCTTGTTCATTTCACAAGCGCCCAGACAAAGAACGTTCAAAAAAAATTGGTGCGTGACCCCCCACAATCGTTCTTGAAGGCTATTCAGCGGTGATCTCAACGATCTTGGACGGGGGTTGGGCGGGCTGATATGTGTTAGGCAATGGGGATCTTCCACGCTTCGGCATGAATTTCATCTCCAGCGCCTGACCGATCAGATTCAGAATGGGGCGTCGATTTTCGAAGAGAACCCGCAACCACTCCCGCCGTCTCGTCTGAGGAAAATAGATTCCCCGAAAGATCAGGCGGACGAGCAGGTGGATGATGCGATCTTCCAGGGGCCTTGATTTCAGGGCCTTCATGGCGGAAGCAATTGCCGCGGGATTATAAGACGACACCCAGGCTTGTCTCATCTCTTCCTGAGCCTGGCCGGGCGACATCCCCAGGGGTGAGAAGTTCATGACGAAGGGTTCGAACTCCAACCAATGTTTCGGCCGGGTCAGCCGGCCCGCCGAAGCCAACTGGGCGTAGAGCGGTGTCGCCGGAAAAGGCGTGAGCAGACCGAACACAGGCAGTCCGGGTGGCCAGGATTGAATGACTTCGACCGTGCGATCGGCCACACCGGGTCGATCGCCATCCATTCCAAAAATGAATGACGTGATGGCAGAGAGGCCATGCCGGGCCAGCAGTTCCAAAACCTCTTTGTACTCATCCGGCTTGTTGAATCCCTTGCTCACACTCTTGAGGTTTTCGGGATCAATGGACTCCAGTCCAATGAAAACCCATCGGCCGCCGCTCTGTGCGATCAGGGAGACCAGCTCTTCATCTCGCAAGAGGTTCATGCTGATTTGCGCCACCCAGGGAACCTGGGCGTCACGGGCGATGATTTCCCGCAGCAACGACTTGGTGCGCTTTGGATTGATGCCAAAATTGTCGTCAATAAAGAATGCGGCGATCTTTCCTTTCTTCTTCTTCTCCAGCGCCTTCAGCATCAACAACTCGTTGACCACACTTTCGTTCGGTCGAAAGCGGATCGAATCACCGAAGAACCCCGTAACCGTGCAGAAATGGCAACCATAGGGACAGCCGCGCCCGGTTTCGATGGGAAGCACATGAAAAGCCTCCCAGTGGATGCCGACGAGTGAAAGGATCCGCCGACCCCAGTGAGGAAGCGGCCGGATCATGTTGAACTGGTTCAGATCCATGCGGTCCCAGGGGATCACCGGGTAGTCATCGAGTGACGGTTTGACTTCCTTTCCGGCCGCGTCGAGAGGGGCGTAGATTTCTTTGAGTGTGCCACGTTCCGCATCGGCCACAATCGACGGCCAGGTTTCATCGGCTTCGCCCAGTGCCACGGCATCGGCATGGCGTGGTCCGCCGTCACGCCCCAAGGCCTCGTCGGGCACCTCGGTGACGTGCGGTCCGCCCATCACCACGGGCACGCCGGCGGCGCGCACCGCATCCGCCATCTGGTAGGCCTTCCTGACCATGCGGGTCATCGCGCCAATCCCCACGAGCCCGATGTGATTCTCCTGGATGTACTTCACCAGTTCTGCTTTGTCCAATCGCTGCGCGTTACCGTCCACCAGAAACACCTGGTGTCGCGGAGGCGTCAGTGATTTGAGAAGAAACATCCAAAGATGCGGCATGAAATTGTTGGTAATTTCGTTGTCCGGATTGTAAAGCAGGATATTCATCTAAAAGTCACCTGTCTCCGAAGTGCAGGATTGAAGAATCTTGTTTTAAACAACACTTCCCCGCGAAAAGGCCGCTCCCCGGCCAGCCATTCTCCGTCTTAAATGGGGATCTGTTCCCGATCGCCTTGTGGAGCCAGGGAAAAGACTCCTCCGGCGGTTGAATCGTCCCAGTACCTTAGCAGGTTGGAGACCTGAAATCTATTCTATATTGCTCACATTCCAAAGGGTGGGGTGGGAAGGACCTTGCTGGGGGGGAGGAGAATCCATGAATTCCTTTGGCTGGAGTGGTGATGAGAGAAAATGTGAGAGCCCCGCAGGCGGGGCGAAACAATGTCCTCAGGTCCAGGTTTGCCGAACATCCTGTTCGATGCCTTGCACTCGGAAAGAGTTCACCCTCTCTTGCACAAAAGAGAGCTTCCCTGGCCGCTCCCGCTGCCAGGAAAACCTCCAGTGTCCCGATGTCGCTTCGTGAATCCAACCGGTGCGGTTGGGCTCTCCTAATTCGTGAAACGAGAAGGGTAACGGGGGCGGAGAAAAAACATTGCGGAGAAGAACATGCCGGGAATTATTGCACGATTGTCCGAAGATCCATTCGGCAGATTCTTTCGCCCCGCAAGCGGGGCTCGGATGTCTTTGGGAAAACGCGTACCCCACCCTCGCTCCGTCCCGCACAAAACGCGGGACGGAGCTTCAGGTGGGGCTACAATCTGACAGCCCTTCGGGCCTAAAGGGACAAAAGCCTCGCTCGAAAAGCATCCACTCATGGGAATCGAATCTTCCTTAGACATTAATCATGGAATCATGGCCTTCAACTTCGGAATCCGGGTTAAATGCCCCGCCACAAATCCGCCGCGAATCCGGGCTACCTTCCCCCGGCGGAGCCATCCTGCTGAGATTGATTCAGGAACTCGGTCACGGCATTTTCATAAAGCGGGGGATCGGTCCGGAAGGCTTCACCGTGGCGGGCGCGCGGCACTTCAAGGAACATCTTGTACCCTTCCCTGGCCTGATGAAACAGCCCGAGCGCGATGCTGGGGGGCATCCGGTTGTCGGCGCCTCCCGATACAAAGAGGATCGGGCGGTCGCCAATCTGATGCACCGCCTCCTCGAGGTCCAGGGCGTCCGCATCAAAATGCGCGAAACGCTCAACCAGCCAGATCGCCGTCATGGGGATCGGAAAGCGGGGAATGTGGAGAAAGAGCTTCAAATGGTGGTAGGCGGTGTCGCGAAGCGTGAGAAACGTGCTGTCGCAAATCACTCCATCAATGGCCGGCGTTTCTTTGGCCGCCATCAACGCCGCGGCCGCACCCATGGAGACCCCCCAGACCATGACAGGCCTGGCCTGAGGATCGAGCCCTGTGGCTTGCGTCACCGCGGCCTCCACGTCCAACCGCTCGTAATACCCCATGGAAGTCACGGTCCCCCCGCTCGCGCCGGAATGGCGGAGATCAAAGAGAAGGCCGTTGTAACCCAACCGGTGCACAAACATCGCCTCCCGCAACAGTTCCACCCGGGTCCGATTCAGGCCGTGTACAAAGATAAACGTTCCCCTGGCGTGCTCGGCTGGGACGAACCATCCCTTGAGCGGAATGCCATCCGAGGAGGTGAACTCAATCGGGCGGTAGTCAACGTGATAGGTGGCGGGCGTCTGACCATCGTCCTTGTCAGGATAATGGTATCGGCGGTGGGTCACCACGTTGGCAAGAAAATAGGGGACGTAGACGAGGAAGAAGAAGGCCACCGCCCCGGTGAGACCAATCAAAGACCACTTGAGGATTCTCTTCCAGCGCTTCCTGGGTTTCTCTGCCAATGAACTCTCCACGGATGAAAATGGAATGTTGACTTCTTGATTCAACCATGAATTTCCTTCCCAGACAACCCGAAACCAAAATCTTAATTTATTAGGAAACCAGGAGTTGAGGAGGCAGGCAACCAATCCGTCGCTTGTCCAGAAAGCACAATGGACTTAAGATCCGGCGTTTTCATCCCCTGAGTTGCTGGCTTCCTAACCATCTTCGTGCCGGGATGAGCATAATGCTGGCTGATGAATCACTAATGGGATCCTCTCGGCACGCCGATGAGTGAGGACGCTGAATCCGCTGCGACCGAATTCGGTTCCTGGAGGTAACGGGCGAGCAGCCACACCACCACAAGTGTAAAGATCGTGCACAAGGCGGCAACACCCGAGTATCCCCATCGCACGTAAAGAACGCCTCCCAGGAAGGCTGAGATCGCGATCCCGAGCTGTGAAAAAATGTTTCGAAGGGCGATGAACGAACCCCGCTCACGTTCCTCCACCAGCTCACTGATGAGGGCGGTGATGGGCCCCTGCCGGAACGCGGCACTCAAACTCAAGAACCCGAACACCACAAAGAGCAGCACCCCCCAGTGAAGCAGAGGCACCAGCATCATCGAGAGCGCCAGCAGGACATTGCTGGCGATCGAGACGCGGCGTTTGCCCCAACGGTCGGCCAGGATTCCACCCAGGGGCGCCCCGATGAAGGACACGACCCCGCTCAGGAGAAAGATGATGCCGATCAATCGCACCGGCACCTGGAAGGTGGTGTGCAGCCACACCCCGACGTAGGTGATCAAGCCCACGATCCCCCCGGACACAAAAAATGCCATGACTACGGCGGCCAGCAGATCGCGCCGGGAAAGAAAGGTCCCAAAAGACTTGATCCGCGTCTGAAGGAATTCCGCATCCGTTTCGCCGGCCCTAAACTCCATTTTCCGTGCGGGCAGATAAATCCAGTTCGAAATGGCGACCACCAGGGCAATCACGGCGATTCCCGGAAAAATCGTGCGCCATTCAAACTGATCGGCCGCCAGCGATCCCAGTGGAACCCCCAGGATTAAAGCCGCAAAGTAGGCCGAAGAGATCGTCCCGATGGCCCGGCCTCGAATTTCGTAAGGAAAAATATCGCTCGCGAGTGCAATCGTGCAGGTCGAGATCGCCCCGGCGCAGAGCCCCACCAGGAAACGCAATACAAGCAGTATGCCAAAAGAGGCGACCCAGTGGATGAGCAGCGAAAATACCGCAAATGCCAGGGCCGAGCCGATGAGAAAAACCCTCCGTCCGTAATGATCCGACAGGGCCCCCGAAACCAGCGAGCTCAAGGCCGCCGCCACCGAGTAAGCCACGACGAGCGTTCCGACCACGGTCACATCCACGTGAAAGGATTTTTGAATGAGAGGAAGCAGCGGCGAGATGAGCTGGTTGTCAACCAGCCCGAGAAAGAGGAGCAGGAAGAGATTCACCATCACTGCCCATTGAGTTTTCTTGCTCATGGATTAAACAAACCGCATCCGCGCCCGGGGACGCACTTCGTGAACTCCGAGTGTGACGATTCTCCCGGCCGCAGTTTCTTGGAATAGACACCTTTCGTATTGCTGGACCCCGGGAGTCTTTTTGATGGTGCTTCCCGGGCGGGGGAGGTTTCCAACAGCACAACGAAGATCGCACTCAGGCCAGGAACACAGGTGCGCCACCCGTCTAAACAAGATCTTGAGAGAGGTAACCCCCCAACCATCCGCCCTTTTTCGAATGTCCCAAGTCCCATTCCAATCTTCTCCGGGCTTGAGATCATCAGGCCGTACCCATTTCATGTCGAAAACCTTATGACTTGTGCTCCACCGCCGGCCCGCCTCCGTGGCGAAGCCCTTCAAAGTGGTTCAGCTCCAACCGGACAGCCAGCCGGTCGGTCTGGTCGATGACGGCGGCCGCATTGATCCCGATCGCAATGGCAATGGCATCGCTGATCTCGTGTTTGGTCGCTCCACTCTGAAGGGCCTTCTTCACGTGGCCGTCGAGACAGCCCTCGCATCGAGCCAGCAGTGAAGCGGCGATCGAGATCAGTTCCTTGGTCTTGAAATCCAGGGAACTGGGCCGGTAAGCTTCCTTGTAAAACTCGTAATAGATGTCGCGCAGCTTCGGCTCAACCATGCTGAGCGAGGCGGGGATGAACTTGTTTTTCCCCCGCGGGGGTTTGTTCTTCTGAGGCATTGCTCTTTCCCTCCCAATTGTCGAGAGATTTCATGTCGGGCGTGAAGCCCTTGATGATTCCGTAAAAAGGAAAATCGACTGAAACAAGGCAACCCAACTGGGCACCGCGACCGGAAGGCGCGATGCTTTTCCTGCGAGCACGGTCTGCATGAAGTGGCTTCCATACTGTAGCAGAGTGTCTGCCGACAGAGTGTAATAATTTGCAAAAGTTGCTGGGTTCGACGCGGGTTTCTATCGAACCGCGAACTCAAAACGTAACGGAGTCCAAGGCGTTCCGCATAAGGGGCACATGTTTCGTTTCTCCTCCCAATCCGGACGAGCCGAAACCAAAACCAGATTTTATTAGGAAACCAGGAAACCGGGGGATCGGTCGTCGATGGACAGCCCGCGGCGGCGGGATCATCACGTTCTCTCCCGATTGAAGGTTCTTGACCCCCTGCATTCCTGGCCTCCTAATCATGAATTTTCCCGCCCATGCCCGCACAAATTCTGGTGCTTACCGCCTAAAGCTCAAACTCGGGCCTCAAAGGGCCACTCCCGGCGGCGAGCCGCGCGAAGAAAAAAGATGAGTGCGCCTGCCGCAGTAATGATCAAGGCATAAAGAACGAACCGCATTTCGCTGGCCCGCGAGAAGAGAATAAACACCCATCCTCCCAGGGCAATGACAGCAGGGATAGGATAAAGCCACATCCGGAATGGCCGCTTCAAGTCGGGCCTCCGGCGCCTGAACATCATGATCCCGAGGGTCTGGCTCAGAAATTGGACCACCACCCGGATTATCACCAGGGCTGAGATGACGTCCGTGAGTTTCTTTAAGCTGAAGAAGGCCGCGACAGCCCCCAGAAAAATCAGCGACAGGTAGGGAAATGCATGGCGGGAGTGGAGGCGGCCAAAAACTTTGAAGAAATCACCTCGCACGGCAGCAGCATAGGGGATTCGTGAATATCCCAGCAGCAGCGAGAACACGGAGGCAAAGGCCGTCCACATCACCAGCACCGTAATGACCTGGGCAGCGCGATGGCCGTAAAGTCGCTCCATAAAAATTGAAGCGATGAAATTGTGCACGTGATTAGGATCCGCCACCAGTGCGACCGCCTCCCTCCAGGGAATCACGCTAATGACGGAAAGGTTCATCAATAAGTAAATTGCCGCGACCGCTGCAATCGACAACAGGACGGCGCGCGGAATCGTCCGGCCGGGATCGCGGACCTCATCTCCCAGGAAGCAGATGTTGTAGTACCCCCAATAATCGTACACCGCGAATCGGGACGCGAGGGCCAGTCCGAGAAAGAATTCCTTCGACAGGTGGAAGGCCTGGGGAGGAAAATCAAGAACCTGCCGGGCATTGAAATGGCCCAGGCCTGCCACCACCATCCACCCCACCGTCAAGATCACGCCGCCCCACAGCAGGATGGAAAGCTTTCCGATGGCGGTGATCTTCCGGTACAACAGGACCACGGTGAGGACCACGACACCCACCGCCACGAGTTTGCCTTCAAGCGGTGTCATGCCTTGCCACAGGAAGGCGGTGTATTGTGAAAAGCCAATTGCTCCCGACGCCACCGACAGGGGAGCGCTGAAGAGGATCATCCAGATGAACAGGAACGACATGAGGCGGCCCCACCGGTCGGGCCCGTACGCCTCGCGCAAGTAGAGATATGAACCCCCGGACCCGGGCAGCGCCGCTCCGAATTCCGACCAGACCAGCCCGTCACACATCGAAATCAGGGCGCCAAAAATCCAGCCCAGCATCGCCTGAGGGCCGCCCATGGCCGCCAGAATCGCCGGCAACGTGATGAACGGCCCCACGCCGACCATGTCGATCATGTTCAGCGTTGTGGCCTGCCACAAGCCGATGCCACGGATCATCCCGGGCGAAGTGTTTGGGGAGGTAGCCATGAAGCAGCGTGTCTTTTGAGCCGAACGGACTGCCTGTCGGGAGTTAATGAAATTGAAGCCCGGTGGACCGGGCTTAGGACTTTCTTGCCATCGCTTACCCGCCGGTTACCTGGCGTGCTGTCTTAACCCGAATTCCGAAGTTGAATGCCATGATCAAAGTCGGAGGGGGTTCGATTCGCATTAGTGGATGCATTTCGAATAAGGGTCTTGCTGCTTTCGACCCAAAGGGCTCTCGATTATAGCCTCGCCTGAGTTCCTCTTTAGGCCTGAAGGGCCGTCAGAGTATAGCCCCACCTGAAGCTCCGTTACGCGTTCTTTGCGGGGCGGGGCGAGGGTGGGGTGCCGGTCTCCCCAAGGACATCCAAGCCCCGCTTGCGGGGCGAAGGAATCTGTCGAATGGATCTTCGGAGAACCCTATAATAATTCACTGGCATGTCCCTCTCCGCAGTGCTTTCTCGCCGCTTCCCTTCACCCTTCTCGTTTCACGAAAGAGTGGAGCCCAACTCCAGCGGTCGGATTCATGAAACGATATCGGGACCCTGGAGGTTTTTCCAGCTGCGGGAACGCCCTCGGAAGATTTCTTTTCCGCAAGAGCGGGCGGACTCTTTCTGAGTACGAAGCATGACATAGGGCGTTCGGCATACTTGGAACTGCGGGCCTCGTTTTGCCCCGCAAGCGGGGCTCTCAAGGTTTCTCTCATGCATACCCCCCTCGCCCCGCAAAAGGAAAAAGCGCGGGGCTCAAACGAGGCTACAACCTGACAGCCCTTACGGGCCTGGAGTGACACCGGCCCCGCTCGATTATCGAGGACGAGCGATCAGGGTGACCAACCCACGCGATAACCCTTCAATTAACGGAGTCTCAAAACCCGAGTCCTGTGAGGATTCTTTTCAGCCTCGCTAATCCTCCGTTCACCCATTCCATCAAACCTATTTTCCTGCTTGTTCGCGTGAAAGAGAAATGAGGTTAGCAAAGATGCGGTACCCGCCACTTACCCCCGCGGGAAACTGGCGAAACCAGGAATACCCGGTGTACACAAAGTTCCCCCTTCCATACCGGGTGTAAAGCATTCCCCCGAGTTGCTCCTTCTCGCCGGGATCATGGGAGGCCAGCAATGGGGTGTAATGTTCATCCCAGGTCCTCATGAAATTGAGACCGCGTTCCTGCACCCAGCCTTCGAAATCTTTTTCTGTAATCGCATTAGGAGAGGAGAAGACGGGATTCTTCGCAACCAGGATGTGGACGGGCGCTCGCTCATCCACGATGCGAGCAAGGTCATCGGCGGGGGGCTCCGCTTCGTGGTCGGGATGTCTGGCCGAGGATCTCTCCCGCACGACCTCCTCACGTTGCCAGCGCAGCAGGGGGTAAGGGCCAAATTGGCGGACCGGATCGGTATAGGCCGTTATCTTCTCTGCGCTCTGCGGCCCCTTGAATTCTTCGAGCTCCTTTAACAACGCCGTCCTCTGGGAAATCTGTTCCTCTCTATCCGGGGAATCCATTTCGAGGCGCGGGACCCGAGCGGGGTCCAGGCCAAAGGACGCCGAGTTGTACTGGACAATCAGCGTGCCGCCTTTTTTGACGTAGTCCAGCAGTCGTCCGTTGTTTTGATCCAGATCGCGGCGCACATCATAAGCCCGAATCCCGGTGATGATCGCATCAAATCCGTCGAGGGATCCGATGGCGAGGGCCTGATCATCGAGCAACGTGACACTGACGCCCATCTGTTCCAGCCCTTCCGGAATGCGATCGCCGGTTCCCATGATGTACCCGACCTTTAGTCCCGGGGGAAGTTTGAGCGGGGTGACATGGGCAACGGTTTCTGCGGGCCGATAAAAATTCTGCTCCCGGATGTGGGGATAGGAGATCCTCTGAAACCCCCGCGAGAAATTCTCTTTGCCCACGGTGGCCACCGCCAGTATGCGATAGTCTCCCGTGGACGCGCGGGGAGGAACGCGCAGCACAAACTTCTTCAAAACCACCTGCTCTTTTCCCGCCGTCGAAAAGGCCGTGGTAATGGGCGATGAACTCCATCCCCTGGGCAGAATCAGTTTGACCACGCCATCGACTTTTTCGGCGCCCTCACTTTCGAGGCGCACAAAAACGGTCTTCGACTGTGCCAGGGCCGGACTCGCGATGATCAACTCGTCGGGCAGGCTCGATACCGAAAGGACCGGGACCACCTTGAAGCTCTCGCGCCGTTCTCCGTAGCGCGGGTCCACTTGCATGAACTCGACGGGCCGCACCACTTGAAAAGAGGCGCCGGAGGGATCATCAGCGACGCGAAAGGCAGCCACAAAAGGGATCTCGGGCGGATTTTCCGCGCGTCCCACGAGGGCCTGATTCGCGACGGCGTATCGATCCCCTTCCCGCGGCAGCCGCAGCCAGTACATTTCGGTCGGCAGTGCGGCCGTGGAAGCGGTGGCGGAAAACTTCCACTCCATTTTTTCGTTGTATCGTAACGGCTTCAGTTCGCCCGAGGTCTTCTTCACGGTCCAGTCTCGAACCGACGCGGGTTCAATGGTCACGGGTTCAATGCGGACATCGCTTCGATTCAAAAGCGTTGCGGTGACCGTGACGCCGGAGCCCGGCGTGAGCGAGGGCTGATCCGAACGAACTTCAAAGCTCAGCCCAAGCGCCGCGATGAGCGCCTCGGTAAAGTCCTCTTCTTTGGATCTCAAGTGCTCTGCCAGCGCCAGCTGGCGACCCTCACTGAGCGCGCTCGACAAAACCCTCTGGCGCAAGGATCGGAGTGCCTCAATCCCTTTGATCAACGCAGGGACGCTGGCGGAAGGGTGCTCGTCGGGGGCATGACCGGCCATCTCCATGGCGAGGGAGTCAATCGCGCTCAGTCCGGGGGAGAGGAACGGCACCCGGTCCAGCTCACCTCCTGCCAGGGCAGTCCAATCGGCCATTCGAGCCTGCATAAACTGATGAAAGGCTTGTTGAGCAATTGCGGGATCAGCCGGGGTTTGCGATGGCTGAGACCCAGAAGAGAGATCCGGGGGTTCGGATGAACTCGCAGAGGCGATCAGCCGGAGATAAACCGGATGCCGGCCCTTTCGCTGTTCTGCCCCCTGGCCCTGGGACTGGTGCTGGCTTCGGCCAATCGCCGCAATCTCAGTCATCGACTTACCAAGCTGTGGACTGAATTGTCCCACGTCGAGCGAAAAGCTGCCGGGCTCGTGTGGGTCGCGCCCCGTCACATAGAGTTTTTGAGCCTGCCAGGGATGCAGCCCTTGCGTCAGTTGCTCGGGAAAGCGGTTGGGATCGGCCGCCGCACGAAACGCCTCCGGGGTGAGAATTCCGATGGCCTGATGATGTCCATGTCCGTCCTCCGCCGTCCCTCGCCAGACGGAGATGATGATGTCCGGCTGGTAACGCCGGATGACGCGAACCATATCTCCCAAAACCACATCCCGCCCCCATTTCTCCAAGGCTTCCTTCGGGTCTTTTGAGAATCCGAAGTCGTAGGCGCGAGTGAAGAACTGTTGGCAGTGGTCATATCCACGGGCCGCCAGCATTTCCTCGGTCCGCAGGATTCCCAGGCTGTCAAACAGCTCGGGCCCGATGAGGTTTTGTCCCCCTTCTCCGCGCGTCGCCGAGAGGTAGGCGCAATGCACAAACTGCTCCTGCGACAGATAGGCCAGCAGGGCACTGTTCTCGTCATCGGGATGCGCGCCCGTCATCAGAACGCGCGCCGCCCTGGGCAGATCATGGGCCCGCTCAGAAAAGGTCGTTGCCTCCTGGGCTTTCGCAATAGGGCCCAGGAGCAGGAGGAGACCGCAAAGGGCCCGGATCCGGAAAAACCCGGGACGCGGTTTGGAAAGGCCCCTTCGCCCGGAGGGGCGCTCTGGCCGTTCGGAAGGGGGAAACCAGGCTATGGTCATGGGCATTGATAGGTTCCTGGAGCTATGGGAAATGACCACGGAGGACTAAGCAGGGTCTCCTGTGGAATCCAGAGACCGCTTTCGGCTTGCTCGAATCTTCCCGGCAACGTAATAAACCACCAAAAGGACGACACACGCAGCCAGGGATGTGTATAACGGTGTCAGAACAATGTGCCGCATCAGGATATGCTGGGCATCACTCACGTTGAGGTTGTGATGCCGATAATGAGTCTCCAGAGAGGCGTAGGTGCTCAACAGTGTCGCAATCAGGGTCATGAACCCGTTGACGTAGCCCAATGCGAATCCCGCCCCCAGCAATCGGTGAAATCGCCCTCCCACTTCTCGCGCCATGGCCACCCCGAGATAGATGGCGAGGATATACACAAAAACTGTAGAACTGAAGAATTGCGTGACCTGCTTGGGGATCCCGGCAACCTCCAGGGCAAATCGCAAGGGGGTGGCTACAATCAGGATCAGCAACGGCCACTGCAGCCAGTCCAGCAGGCTTCTTTCGTCATCCATAGTAAGGGACCTTAAGGGCAGCGGTCAGCTTTCAGCGATCAGCGGTCAGCTTTCAGCGATCAGCGATCAGCGATCAGCGGTCAGCTTTCAGCCATCAGCTGTCAGTAGTCACCGATTTTCGCTCAGTTCGCAGCTGTGAGCCTGCTGAATGAATAGCTATCGAGGCCCAAAACCCATCCAAAGCAGGATTTAGGTCGCGCCCATCAATAACGGAGCGCGGTGGGCCATAGCTGGTAGCCGAGCGCTGACGGTTGAATGCTGCTCCCCCTTACTACGTACCCGTGCTGCTATAGTTTCTTTCCCCTGCATGCCACATGACGAGGGCAAACCCGAAAAAAATGGCTGCCACGACCGGTATTAGATAGTAGAACTGCGCGTATTCATTCCGTCGGAGGAGTCTCACGGAGGGATAAAACGAAGCAAACGCAAAGGGGATAATCCAGCTCAGGAAAAACTGGAGGAACCCGTTGTAAATGGATAGAGGATACCGGCCGAATGCCAGCATATTGTAAACTGGCGGGACGACCCCCACCTTGTCTTCAAAGAAAAAAGAAACAGTGGTCAGAATAAGGAAAGTCGAGACATAAATTACCGCCCCGCAAATCACCATCACGAAACCCAGGGCCAAGTCCGTGGCATGCCACTCCAGGTGGAGCTTGTGTGAACAGTATCCGATGACGAGCAGGCCAGTCACCGATTCCTGCGAAGATTCCAGTCGAAAGGCCTCGAAGAGCACTTGGAACATGGAGTGAATCGGCCGCAACAGGATACGGTCAAATTTGCCCTGGATAATGTACGTTTCCCCGAACTGATAGAGGTTTAAGCTCAATACATTGAAGAGCCCGAGGGGAATCAGGGAAAATCCGTACAGGAAGAGCAGCTCGTAAAACGACCACCCTTTGAGACTGGGTATTTTTGAAAAGAGGACCAGTACAAATCCAAATCCCAGCAGCGTCGCCGTGAAGGAAGTGCCGATGGCGATAAAGAAATCCGCCTTGTACGCCATGCGGACCTTGGCGTATTGGGCAAAGTAGTTGATGAACAAAATAAAATGGCGCTTCATGGATGAGAGTTCAAAGTTCCAAGTTCAAAGTTCCAAGTTCAAAGTTCCAAGTTCAAAGTTCCAAGTTCAAAGTTCCAAGTTCAAAGTTCAAAGTTCAAAGTTCAAAGTTCCAAGTTCAAAGTTCAAAGTTCAAAGTCCAAGGTCCAAGGTCCAAAACCAGTTCCAAGTTCCAAGTTCAAAGTCCAAAGTCCAAAGTTAACGATCCTAAGGCTTCTTCGGGAATCTTGGTTCCGGCTTCTGCTTGTTCCCTCTGGCAACTGCCTTCCTGACACCTGACACTTCTTACCCGGCTCTGTTTACTTCGAGGATTTCAAGTCCGCACACTCACCCTCCTTGAATAGAGAGTCTTCGAATCGACCTGGCCCACCACCACTCTCCGAGGAGGAAAATGACAATGGCCCAGAAGAGCTGAATGGCCAGCATCTCAAAGATCTTTCCCCCCTGAACTTTTCCCAGATAAATCAGCACGGGTGTGAAGCTGATATGCTGGAAGGGGAGGTAAGCCAGCACTCGCTGGAAACCGCGCGGGAAAAACGACATCGGAATTAAAAGTCCCGAGAACAATTCCAAAAGAAAATACTTGGCCCGCAACAGGCCCTGGATCGACTTCAACCGGATGGCACAGGTTCCGAAGATGAAATTGATCGTGGCCACAATAAAAAAGGAGAGCACGGTGGAAATGAAGAATGCGACGAAGTGGACCCCGCTCGATGGTCCGCTCACCGGAAAAACCAGCGAAATCACCACGGCGGCGGGTGCGGTGAGCAGGAACAGGCGGAAGCAGCTCTCGCCGAGTGACTGGGCGATCACGGACCACTGGACATGGATGGGCTTGATAAGCGTCATCGAGATTTTTCCCTCCATGACGTCGTTGGCCATATCCTGGTCGATCGTGCTGAAATAGAACGACCGGATGATCCAGCCCAAGGAGATGTAAGTCACCATCTGTTTCAGGTTGAATCCCTCGATGCGGTCACTGTTGAGAAAGATCGCCCGCCAGATGAAGTAATACACGGTGACATTGATGAGATAGGTAATCACCCCGGTATAGTAGCGGAGGCGGTACGCCAGGATGTTCACAAAGCCCACACGGGCGAACTCGAGGTAGGTCTTGAACCAGGTCAGCATTTTGTGATCACTTATCCTGAATGCCTCGATACAAAGCTATCTTGGGTTGAAGAAGCAGGATTCTAACACGAAAGAAAAGCAAGGGGGTCAGGAGTTCAGCCAAGCCGGCCTCTCCCGAAACGGCGGCGAGGTGCTCTCGCCGCCGCTCGGCCGCAGGGGTCCACGGGGGGTGCCTCTCCAGCGGAATTCAAGCCTCATCGCGGAGGGGCCGATTTCCCGATGGCGAGTGCCGTCCCGTTATCGGCAAAAAAATTCAGTGTCGCTTGGGTCGGCGCATCAATCGCCAGGAGGATGAACTGCGTTTGATATCCGCCTCCATCGGCCACCTGGGGAAAAATGATTGGTATGGGCGAGGCCTGAAGAAAATCGGCCACCGGGAAGGTCGACATCAAAAATTCATTCCTTGAATTCGTCAGGGAGCGGAGGGTCAAGGCCGCAAAAGGATTGGTCGAACTCAAATCCAGCACTCCCGTAAACCCTGCAGGCAGTCCGGGGATGAACTGGCCGGCGAACCTGGCGTCGTGTCCGTTGCCGGTGAGGTTTATGGCCCCGCTTCCGGCGGGCGTGCTGCCATCGGGTTGGAAGGCATTGAGCGCCACCGTGATGGGGGAGCTGCCGGTCGCCGCGATTGCCATGCCGGTATCGTGGCCTCCTGATTTATCAAGGTAAATCAGTGCATGAGTGGTGGGAGTCGCCGCGGGAACGCCCGTCTCGCTCACCAGTACCCCGCCCTGGGAAAAGCCGAGAATGCCCGCGCCCTTGGGAGTCGAGGTTCCGTTGTCGGGAGTTAACTGAACAGACCCGGTGACCGTCGCCGCCGGAGAGCCGTCGCTCACCAGACGGAAGAGCCCGCCGGGAGGAATACTGTACTGGAAGCTATCGTTGGGCGAGAAGTCTCCCACTCGATGAATGGCCTGGGAGCCGCCTGCGCTGCTGAAGAACCGCAGTGTCCCGGTCTCGATGGCTTGCGAAGTATTCAAGAGAACCAGCGCGGTCTGGTTACCATTCCCATCTGCAAAGTGTGGAAAGAACAGTTGTCCCGGGGAGGCCGGTTGGCTCACATCCGCGACCGGGGTCGTGGTGAGCAGCGTGTCACCGCGCTGATTGGTCGTCAGGCGCAGGGCTACGGCGGACAACGGCACAGAGCTGGAAATCTCCAGCGAACCGAATTGGATGGCCGAGGCGAAGTTTGGAGGAAGAACAAAATCCGGCGCCAGCTGATTCAACTCGGTGATGAACAGCGCGCGATGGGCCGCCGGCGGAATCGCTCCATTGCCCAGAGCGATCTGATTTCCATTGGCGTCGCGCAGCAGGAATTGCACGCTTGCCGTCGTCCCACCCGGATTGGCCAACGCGATGCCCGTGTTCACGCTGAGGGTCCCGAGCTCATTCCGGTCGTCCTTTGCGGCCACGCCGGTTCGAAAATCAATAAACGTTCGCGCGATCGCCGTGGGCGGTGACGCAGGCACCCCGACCTCGCTCACGATGACGTTGTTTTGCCTCAGGCTGAAGACGGCGGTCCCCACCAATGAATTCGGAACGCCCAGGGTCACCGTCGCATAACCGGCACGCACTGAGCCCCCCTGCCCCGGGGTCGTGCTTGAAGCAGCGCCGTCTCCGGGGACGGCCAGGGTCACCTCGGACGTTCCGACCCCGGCGGCGTCCTCTGTGACAGTAAAGCTGAGACCGGCGACAGAAATGGTCCCCACGCGCGAAGGTCCCGGCGGGTTGGCAGCCACCGTGTAGCTCACTGTTCCGTTTCCTGAGCCGCTGCTCCCTGAATTGAGGGAGATCCACGGGTCGTTACTTAGGGCGGTCCAGGCGCAGCCGGAGGTCGTGGTCACCGCAATACTGCCCGTCCCGCCGTTCGCCGTAAAAGATTGACTCACCGGGGATCTCGAGAACGAGCAGGCCGAGGTGCCGGAGGTGAGCCGGTTCACGACGCCTCCGAGCCCAACCACATAAATTTCTCCCGCCTCGTCTTCCCCAAAAGACGAGATGTTCAATCCGCTGTTGAGAAGAACGCTTTGCGTCCCATTGTTCAACATCACGATCTCGCCGGAGCAAAAATCACCAAAAACGTAAGCCCCCGCCGGAAGGCTCCCCCGAGTCCCTCGATAAACATACCCGCCGGTGATCGAACATCGCGCGGGGACGGCGGGAGACGTCTGGGCATGGGGATATTCAGCGATTGGAAACGTGAAACCACTCGTGTTGGCGCACAAGGCGGGATCATTGTTCGTGCAATGATTTCCCTCAAAGATGCGCCAGCCATAGTTGCCTCCCACCGTCACGATGTCGACCTCTTCCCAGTGGTCCTGACCGACATCCCCCACGTAGAGTTGCCCCGTGCCCCGGTCAAATGAGAATCGAAACGGATTGCGCATGCCCAGTGAAAAAATCTCGGGCCTCCCCCCGCCCGAGAAAAAGGGATTGCTGGGCGGCGAAGAATACGGGACGGATCCGTTGGGATGATCCACATCAATGCGAAGAATTTTGCCGAGAAGTTCGTTGGTGTTCTGGGCCCGGTTGCCGGGGTCGTTGGCCGAACCCCCGTCCCCCATCCCGATATAAAGAAATCCATCCGGCCCAAACACGACCATCCCACCGTTATGGTTGACGAACGGCTGGGCAATGACGAGCAGGATCTGCTCTGTGGGATCCGCCACATTCGCGTTTGAAGCCGAGGCATGATACTCCGCGATGACCGTCGCCCCGTCGCCCGCCCGTGTGTAATCCACGAAGAAGCGCCGGTTCGCGGGGAATTGCGGATGGAACGCCAGACCCAGCAAGCCTTGCTCTCCGCCAAAGATCACCTTGGAGGAAATGTCCAGAAAAACAGTGGGACTGGAGGCTCCGGGCTGCAGAACTTTGATGAGTCCTCCCTGCTCCACGACAAAGAGCCGATTGCTCCCATCCTGGGCACTGGTTACAAAGAGCGGGTTGGAGAGCCCGGTCAAAACCGGCACCAGCTGGATAGAAGCCTGAACGGGCCCTGCGCCCGAGGTCACCCCGTATGTCTGATCGTTCTTGCAAAGAACTCCCATCAATGTCATAAAAAGGAATAATCCGAATAGTGGCTTGTTCATGGACCTGCCTCCGGCCATAGATTTTGTCACCAAGGCGTCTCTGGACTGGGAGAGAAAACACCTCCCGCGTCCCTCTGTCTCCGGGCGTTCCATCTCACGCCTTGTCATCCACCAAGGCTACCCGCATGGTTTCAATTTGGAATTTAAGCTAGATCATTATAGCGCTTTTCAAGGTCTCTGCCATCCACGAGAATCCGAGACGTGTGAAAGGGCGCAACCACAGGCAAGGATCCCGCAGGCGCGGCTTGGGAGAAACTCAAGAGGGTATCGCGAGCGAAGAGGCGTTCTTCTCCCTCCTCCAAACACTCAACTCGGAGCAACCAGCGCTTCACTGCCCTGCGTGTAAATCTTCTTGACTATTTCTTCGATGGATTCTTCTTCAATCAGGATGTCTCGCACCTCGAGGGTGTTGACAATTTGGCGGAGGATCTCTTCGGAGGGGATGCTATTGCGGTCATAAACGATCCGGCACTTCAACTCGTCCATGGGTTCAAGTTTCAGCCCGTTGGAAGTCGCGCCCGGGGGCGCCGTCAGGTTCTGTGCCATCCGGGCCAGGGCAGCATTCAGCTGGTCGATCTTGGGAATTTCGGTCTTATCCTTGAGATAAAGGGTTATCTGGTTGATCTTTCCGAGGCGGCGTTTGATTTCCTCCAGAGAACCATCAAACAGGATTTTCCCGTGATCGATGATCATAATTCGCCTGCAGAGTTCCTCGATGTCCGCCAGGTCGTGGGTCGTCAGCAGGACCGTCGTTTGAAATTGTGGATTGATCGTCTTCAGAAACTCCCGGATGCTTTCCTTGGCCACCACGTCGAGGCCAATGGTCGGTTCGTCGAGAAACAGCAGCGGCGGATTGTGCAACAAGGAAGCAGCCAGATCGCAGCGCATCCGCTCGCCAAGCGAGAGCTTCCGAACGGGGGTGTGCAGGAAATCTCCGAGGCGGAGGATCTCATTGAACAACGCCATGCGGGCATCAAAATCCCTTTTCGAGACGTCGTAGATGCGCCGCAACAGCTTGAACGATTCGATGACGGCGATGTCCCACCACAGTTGCGTCCGCTGGCCGAACACCACTCCAATGGTCTTGGTGTAATGCTTGCGGTCCCGGTGCGGGACAAAACCGTTCACCTCGATCTTTCCCGTTGAAGGCACCAGGATGCCGGTCAGCATTTTGATGGTCGTCGATTTTCCAGCCCCGTTGGGACCGATGTAACCAACCATTTCTCCGGTCGAGATGTCGAATGAGATGTGGTCGACGGCTTTGACCTGATGGTACGTCCGCGCGAACAGATCCTTGAGCGCTCCCGCGACACCCTCGCGGCGTTTGAAGGTTCGAAAGTACTTGCACAGCCCGTTCACGTGGACGATCGTGTCGCTCATCGGGGTTCCATGGGCTTGCGGCGAATGCGGTCGATTTGAGAATATTGTAAAACCGTTGGATTCTACCAGAGGAGGAGCAGGGGGGCAATTCGAGGGGTGAGCAGCAGTTCGCCCTTTCTGAATTCTCCGCCCACGCGACGCAGGAACCGGTCTCATTCACATTTGATGAATGAGCGCAGGGTGTGATTAAATCGATCGCAATGGAAACGCATCGTAATGGCCCAGCCCGAGAATTTGACTCCCGACGGATCGGCGTGTGGATCCTGGCGGGGGTATTGGCTTGGAGCGCTTGGGTGTCCGGCGGCCAAGCCGGGCCCTCTCCGGGTTCCGAGGAAAAGGCGGCCCGGGTGGCCTCCATCTTCCAATCGCTGAAGGAGAGACCTCCCGGGGACCAGAGTCCGCCTCCCAGCTCGACGATCCGAATCACTGAAGAGGAGTTAAATGCTTACCTCGAGCAGGAATACCGGAAGAAACCAAACAGCGGGATGAAATCCGCCACCGTGAAATTGTTCGACGGGAACCGGGTAGCGGCGGATTCGATGATCGATGTGGACGAGGTCAAAAGCGACAATTCCATGGGGTTGAAGCTGCTCACCTGGCTGATGAGCGGCAATCAATTGCTCCACGCGGAAGCCAAGTTGATATTCAAGGGCAATACGGTCACCTACGAACTGGAACGCGCGCAATTGAATGGAGTGACCTTGCCCAATGCCCTCGTGGAAAAACTCATCGAGGTGTTAGCCCGCAGGCAGTCACAGAAGATTGATGTGACCAAGCCCATCCCGCTTTCCACTTCCATCAAACACGTGGAGATCAAGCAGGGATTGTTAATCATCGAGACCTGAGGATTGCAGGCGAGGCTGCTCGGCCCTGCCCAGTGCGCCATGAGGAAGCCCCGCACTCATGGATTTTCCCCTCATTGCTCTCTGCCCGTCTCTGACCGCTTCTCTCTTCGATGAATGAAATAAACCAAGACGCCCGTCAGCAGCCAGAGCAGACCGATCAGGATCGCGCGGCGGGTCAGATAGAACAGTTCTCCGACCACCCCGGCCAGGGCCAGACAGGTCAGCACGGGCTGTCCCGCCACTGAAAACGGTATCCGGAATGGCCGTTCCTGATCGGGTCTCTGGTGCCGCAGAATCAAGACCGAGAGATTGACGAACACGAATACAATCAAGGCCGCGAACACGCCTGCGGAAGCGACGACGGCGATGTTGCCGATTGCGGTCAAGCCGACCCCGAGCGCGCCCAGGACGAGAGTCGCCACCGAGGGGGAATGAAAGCGGGGATGAATCGAGGCGAGGAATCCGGGGAGGCGGCCATCCCTTGCCATGGCGAGGCCCACGCGGGGCGCCCCGATCAGGCAGCCCATTCCCGAAGTGGCCGTGGCGGCCATTCCCGCGAGCGCGATGAAGGCGGGTGCCATCCACGCGAAGAACGACTTCGTCGAGAGGGCAGCCCGCATCGCCGTGGCCAGCGGGGCGTCCAGTTTCGGCAGGAGGTTCCAATCCACCACACGAACACAGGTCCAGCCCACCAGGGTATAAAGGACCACCACCGTAAGGATCGACGTGACCGTCGCGAGAGGGACGTCCCGTCGCGGGTTCTTTGCTTCTTCGGCGAGGGTACAAATGGCATCGATGTGCGTTTGCCCGAACGCCACAATGGCAGCCGCCGCGATGACTCCGGCCATTCCCAGCGGCATGAAAGGGGTTTGGAATATCGGTGCAGCGAGGCGAGCCGTCTTAAGACCAAGGACAATAAAAACGGCAAGGGCCAGTATTTTGACGAAGACCAGCACGTTAATCACGTGCTTGGATAGGGTCAACCCCAGGTAAAGCAGGAGGGTCGTCAAAACGCCCAGCAAGGCGGCCCAGGCCTGCAATGATAATCCGGGAAACACAAAGCGTGCGTACAGCCCGAAGCCGAGCCACACCGCGGCGCCAATGATCACGTACTGAGTCATCAGGGTCCATCCCACCACCACGGAGACGAATTCTCCCATTCGCGGAGACAGGGTTGTAAATGCCTCCCGGCAATAAACGTAAGAGGCTCCGGCATTCGGATACATCGCTGCCAGCTCTGAAAAACCCAGGGCCGTCAAGGTGGCGACGCTGCCCGCAATCAGGAAACTCAGGAAGAGCGCCGGGCCCGCCGGGCCCGCCGCGATGCCGGTGAGGACAAAGATTCCTGCACCGATCAGGGAGGCCACGCCAATCGACCATAAATCAAAAAAGGAAAGCCTTCTTGAAAGTGCAGGGCGCGGCGCGTGTGAGGATCCCTGCGCGGCCGGGGGCAAAGATGAGGCGTTCTCATTAGTCATGTGAAGTTGAGATCTTGATGACCGGAGGCTTGCAATCGAAATCCGGTTTGATTGTATCAACCCCGGGGTTCAGGAGAAAGCGATTATGGAGATGCGAACCCGGAAGAAACAAAAAAACCGATGCGGGATATGGGAATCCGCACCGGTTCGAATCGACGCACAGCGTGGCGCTGAGGCAGAATCAGCTCCCCGTGCGACGTTCCAGTTGGTTCAAACAAACCGTTCCCGCCCCAAGAAACGGAACCCAGGATCCTCGCTCCCCGGGGCGCCGGGATGGCTCACCCATGGATCATCAGACCACCCGGCGATTCAAGGCCGCATTCAGCGCCTTCTCATTGATCTTCACCTTGCCCTCGCGCAATGCGCGGGCGAGCAACTCCTCCTGGAAGGACTGAAAGGCGTTGCCGCGCTTCTGTTCCTGCAGGGATGCGGTGGTGGCCGCCCTGGCCTTCTCAAAATCCTCCGGCTTTACTTCTTCCTTCGCCTTGATTCGGAAGACCACGAATTTGTTCCCGAGCTTGAGGGCGCTCGAGGTTTCGCCCACCTTCATCCCAAATGCCACATTGCTGATATCTCGCGTGTCGCCCAGCTTTTTATCAGGAGCGTTCCGCTTGAAGGGTTCCGTGGTCTCGGCCTTGAATCCCGCCGATCTGGCTGAAGCCGAAAGATCCCTGGCCGAAGCGGCCGCCTTTGCAAAGGCCTCGGCTTTCTTCTTCGCCAACGTCGATGCCTGCTCGTCCTTAAACGCCTTCTCAACCCGGGCGCGCACTTCCGAGAGCTCGGGAACGTGCGGCGATTCAATCGCCACCACCTCGGGAACCGCGAAACCTGTGCTGATTCGGACGGGCTGTCCGCACCTGTTCAGCGGGGTCCCGAAGATTCTTTTCTCAAAGTCGGGATTGCTGCCGACCTCCGGCACCGTGTCACCGACCGCGAACAGGGGCGTCTCGCGGACCTCCGCGCCAAACTGCTTGGCGATGGCCTCGAGATCCGCCGGCTTGGCCGAGGCAGACGCATAAATCTGGTCGGCGAGGGCGCTGCCCTCACGATCCGCCTTTTGTGCCATGAGGGTCGGCCGGATCTGCTCCTTGGCTTCCTCGAAACTCATCGTGTGGGCCCCCTGATGTTCCATCGCCTTGATGATATGAAAACCAAACCGGGTGGTGACCAGATCACTGACGGCGCCCACGCCCAAGGAAAGCGCCACTTGTTTGAACTCGGGAACAAAGGGGGTGCTCTCATCCACCCAGCCCAACGCTCCGCCGGATGCTTTCGTGCCGGGATCCTCGGAGTATTCTTTCGCCAATTGAACGAAATCGGCTCCCGCCCGGGCCTTTGCCAGAACTTCAAGTGCTTTCTGCCTGACCTTCTCAACCTCATCAGGCGACTTACCGGTCGTACTGAATAGTATGTGGTTGACCCGGGTGCGGTCGTTGACGAAATACCGGATACGGTTTTGATCGTAATACTGCCGCAGATCCTCATCGGTAATCTTCAGATTGGCACGGATCTTGGTCATGCTGACGAGGAGATATTTTGCCCGGCGTTGTTCCGACGTCATGAATTTCTGCTTGTTGGTTTCGTAATATTTTTTCAGTCCCGCCTCGTCCACCGGGGCCGATTTCTCGATCTCCACGGGGTCGAACAACACGTAATCGAGCGTGACTTTTTCATTGTTGTTACGGTAGGACTGCGCCACCTCCTCCGGCGTCACAATGATGGAATCCGTTATCAGGTGGCGGAGTTTTTCGATCAGAATCTGGTCGCGTTCACTGGCCTCGAATTCCTCCACCGACATCCCGGTCTGCTGAATGACGCGGCTATACGCCTGCATGTTCACCCCACCCCCCATTTGCTGGAACAGGGGAATGGAGAGAATTCTTTCTTTTAACTCGCGGTCGCTGGCGTCCAGCCCGAAGGTCTTCGCCTCTTGAATCAGCAGCTTCTGCGTAATCATCTCGTCGAGCAACTGCCGGGGCACCCCCACCTTCTTCAGGAACTCGATGTCTTTGGGGTAGTTGGACCCTTTCAGAAAGCGTTTGAAGGCGGTTTCAAAGTCGCGCGAGGTGACTTCCGTTTTCCCTACCTCGGCCACTGCCGCACTGGAACCGGCATCACTGATCGTGCCGGATGTCGGAATAAAAAAGACCACCATGCCCAGCGCCATGATGCCCGTGATGAATCCCAGAATCCACTTCATCGCGGCTTTTTGCTTACGGAACAGATCAAGCATGAATGATTACTCCTTCCCAAACGGGGAATTATATTCGACAACCTCTGAATCCTCAATGTGATTTTTGCCGGTTCCTCCACTCCCCGATCCATCGACCCTTTTCATCCGGTTGGTGCGAGCAGGATTTGGAGCGGCAATGGGGTCGACGGAGTAAAATTAAATCCGGGTTCCGTTTTGAAACATGACTTTTTGTCCCGGTTTCCCCTTCAGAAAATGGAAGCGCGCCCCCTGGAGGTACCCCTCAAAAGAGTTGAACTTGTGCCGTGTCTATGCTAATTTATGTTTTTTCAGGGGGTTCGAGGCACCCGGGTTTTGGGAATGACAATCGCACTCTTCCGAAAGATGAGTTTTCTGGCGCTGGACTTTTGGTCCGAGAAAAAAATTGTGCTCGAGCGTCGGAGGATTCGAATTCGGGGTTTTTGAGTTTCGTGTTGATCTCATCTCGTGATAATCAAAATGCCCTTTTCATTTGACAGGAGACGGGTCAGCATTCACGTCTATCGACGTACTTTCTTCAATTGAAGTCAATCCCAAGCCGGTCCGTTTGTCCGTTCCCAAATATCTAAAGTTTATCCGATTTAAGCCGTTAAGATAAAAGGAGGGAGATAACCTGTCAACTCTCGGGGGAGGTTACGCCCTCCGGTCCCGGGCGGCGCAAGTCGACAGGGATTGAAGTCGTTGACAGGTTACTCTTGTGATTCCGTGGTAGCAGAAGGAGTTCAGTCCGTAATGAACTTTCGATCGATTTTCAGTTTTTTCTCCAGCGACCTGGCGATTGATCTTGGCACGGCGAACACGCTGGTCTTCGCAAAAGGCAAGGGAATCCTGGTCAATGAACCCTCGATCGTTGCGGTCAACCGGGTTACCAACGAAGTCGAAGCGGTGGGTCGGGAAGCCAAGGAAATGCTGGGACGCACCCCCGGCAACATTGTCGCCATACGGCCCTTGAAAGACGGGGTCATTGCTGATTTCAAGGTCACCGAGCGCATGCTGAACTACTTCATCCAGCGCGCCCACAATCGGAAGATGCTGGTGCATCCCCGGATTGTCATCGGGGTCCCCAGCGAGATTACCCAGGTCGAAAAACGTGCGGTGATGGATTCCGCTTTTCGCGCCAAAGCGAGTGAAGTGCATCTGGTCGAACAAGCGGTGGTGGCCGCCATTGGGGCCGGCCTGCCGATTTCGGAGCCCTCCGGCAACATGATCGTGGATATCGGGGGCGGGACCACGGACATCGCCGTGATTTCGCTTTCGGGCATCGTGTACAGCCGCTCGGTGCGGGTCGCCGGCAACGCCATGGATGAGGCCATTACCCAGTACATGAAGCGGAAGTTCAACCTGCTGATCGGGGAGCGCACGGCCGAGCAAATCAAGATTGAAGTGGGCTCCGCCTACCCGCTCGATACGCCGCTGACCATGGAGATCAAGGGCCGAAATCTGATCGAGGGCATCCCCAAGACGGTGACCGTGACGGATGCGGAAATCCGGGACTCGCTTTCGGAATCGGTGGGAATTATTGTCAACGCGATTCGCGTGGCGCTGGAACGCACCCCTCCCGAACTTTCCGCCGACATCAGCGATCGCGGCATCATGTTGACGGGTGGCGGCGCCCTGCTCAAGAACCTGGACCGCCGCATCAGTGAAGAGACCGGCCTGCCCGTATTTGTGGCGGATGACCCGCTGTGTTCGGTGGTCCTGGGAACCGGCCGTATGCTCGACGACTTCCGGCTGTTGCGCAAAATTTCAGTGGACTACCAGTGATGGGAAAACTTCAAGCCGCCAGGGCCTCGTCCGGCGGTTGAAGGGTACGACCATGAACGCATTTCTGACTCGAAGAAAAAACTGGGTGACGCTCAGCCTGACGCTGCTCACACAGTTGATCCTTTTAGGGGCTCAAGTCACCGACCGTAACAACGTCAGGTTTGTTCGGATCTGGGCCAACTTCCTCATCATCCCGGCGGAACAATTCACCTCAGCCACGGTCGATATCACGAGCAACGTGTGGCACCGCTATATTGCCCTTCGACATGCCTCGGAAGAAAACCACCAGTTGAAGGAACAGATTCAGGCCCTGTCCCTTGAGAAGAACCGGTTGGATGCGGAAGTCCAGGCAAGCCGGCGGCTGCAGGCGCTCCTCAATTTGAAGGAAGCCGCCCCCTGGGCCAGCGTGGCCGGTGAAGTCATTGGGAGTTCTCCCAGTGAAGCCTTCAAGTCCATCATCATCAACACCGGAGTCAATGCCGGCCTGAGCAACAACCTGCCCGTTCTGACCCCAGACGGCGTGGTCGGCCGGATCGTCCGTGTGTCGGCTCACTCTTCCTGGGTGCAACTGATCACCGACAGCGAGAGCGGGGTGGGCGTGGTGTTTGAGAAGTCGCGCGTTCACGGAGTCGCGAAGGGTTCGGGCGGCAGCCTTTTGGACGTTGAGTATGTGGTGAATGAAGAGAACATTTCGGTCGGAGATGCCATCCGGACCTCGGGGGAAGACCAGATTTATCCCAAGGATTTCCTGGTGGGGACGGTGGTCTCGGTGCAATCGGGTAGCGGAATCTTTAAGAAAATCACCGCCCTTCCCGCGGCGCAACTGTCGCGACTGGAAGAGGTGTTGGTCATGAAAAAAACATCAAAGCGCGAATAACACTCCCGCGAGGCAGCGACGGCTTCGCGAGCGGGGTCCCGGCGGACGGGTTGACTGAATGGAGCGTCTCCGTTATTCGATTTGGGTCATCGCCCTGTTTGTGGTCATCTCGGTGCTGGTGCAGTCGAAGCTGCCCCTCTGGCTGCCCCGGACCTCGTGGCTGGATCTCCCCCTGATTGTGACCATCTATTTTGGACTGTCCTACCGGGATTCGATCCGCGGGATGTCCATCGGGGTGGTGGCCGGGCTGCTTCAGGATGCGCTGTCCCATGGCCCCGTTGGAATTAATGGCCTGACAAAAACCGTGGTGGGATTCTTCACCTCTTCGGTCAGCGGACGGATTGAAGTGGAGCATACAGCGATTCGCATGACCGCGTTATGGCTATTCAGCGTCGTCGATCTGGGGGTATTTGCGGTGCTGGAGAAGATCTTTTTTTCTTCGCGTTTTTCTTGGGCCCACTATCACTTTGTGTTCTCCCCGATCCTGAATGCGGTCATTGGCCTCCCTCTCTTCTACCTCGGCGACCGACTCCGCAAGAAAGATTGAAAACCCTGGTTTAGGCAGTCGAGCATGGATTATCGCGATCTTTTTTCAGATAACACCAAGTCTCAGATCCGGCGGATCCCTCTGATTGAACGCGGACTGGCCGGAGTGTTCGTCGTGTTGCTGGCCGGTTTCGCCTATCTGCAGCTCGTTGAATCCCCGCGATACCTGGACCTGGCCGAACGCAACCGCGTCCGCCTGATCCCCCTGGTCGCGCCGCGGGGACGTATTCTGGATCGCGACGGCCGCGTGATCGTGGACAACCGTTCCGCGTACTCCGTGGCCCTCATGCGCGAGAACGTCAAGAATCTCAATCTCTCCGTCGATGCGATAGCCGAGGGCCTGGGGTTGGACCGGGCCGTTGTGCTCGACCGCATCACGAAATTCAAACATACCCCCTCCTTTCAGCCGATCATCATCAAGGAAGACGCCGGGAGTGCCGATGTGGCGTTCGTTGAGGCACACCGCCTCGAGTACCCGGAGTTGGAGATCATATTGCTCCCGCGGCGCAACTATCCCCCGAATGGAATGGCCGCACATCTGCTCGGCTATGTCGGCGACGTGACGCCGGAGATGTTGGGCAGCAAGGAGTACGCCAATCTTCAGGCGGGCGATGTCGTGGGAAAGTCAGGCGTCGAGTTTACGTACAATGACTTCCTGACGGGCAAAGACGGGTATAAGCGGGTCATCGTCAATAGCCGCGGACGCGAGATGGGAAAACTCGAACAGCTGGACCCCATCCCCGGAAGGCAGTTGAAATTGACCGTGGACCTGGATTTGCAGCGTGTCGCCGAGGAATCGATGGGAGACCGCTCCGGTGCAGTGGTGGTCCTGAATCCGCAGACGGGCGAAGTGCTGGCGATGGTTTCTCATCCCGCTTTCGACCCCAATGAGTTTGCGGGACGTATGGGAGCGGCGCAGTGGCAGGCCATCCAGAACGATCCCAACCGGCCCCTGCTCAATCGCGCCATCCAGGCCCGCTTCTCCCCGGGTTCTGTCTTCAAGATCATCATGGCCACGGCAGGCATGGAGGCCGGCACCGTGACCCCGGCGACCTCGTACCACTGCGCGGGGTCCATTGTGCTTTACGGAAATCTGTTTCATTGCCATGGCGGGCACGGCCATGGAACCGTCGGACTTCATCAGGCCATCGTCAATTCCTGTAACATTTTCTTCTACAATGTCGGCAAGACCCTCGGGATCGACCGGATCAGCTATTACGCCCACAAGCTCGGGCTCGGGGACAAGACCGGCATCGATCTGCCCAACGAGGATCCCGGTCTCATCCCTTCTCCGGAATGGAAGAGGAAAGTCCGCTACCAGCCATGGTACCTCGGTGAAACCATCTCCGTCTCCATCGGCCAGGGAGCCGTGGGGGTGACACCCTTGCAGATCGTCCGTTCGCTGGGTGGCATTGCCCTTGGAGGGATCTTCCGCCAGCCGCACCTGGTGGACTGGCAGCAAAACGAGGGGTTCGCGACACCGAACACCAACCCCGTCGATGAAAAATTTGATTTGAGACCGACCACCGTGGATGAGATCTCGCGAGGCATGTGGGGCGTGGTGAATGAAGGGGGCACCGGCACACGGGCGAGGCTGCCCGATGTCGAGGTCTGTGGCAAGACCGGGACCGTCCAGGTCGTTGGCAGTGGAGCCAAGGTCAAGCAAACGGCGGGAAGCGAGTTTGGAAATCACGGCTGGTTCGTGGCTTTTGCCCCTCGCGAGCGCCCCGAAATAGCCGTGGCGGTCATCGTCGAGCACGGCGGCTATGGCGGTGACATTTCCGCCCCCATCGTGCACGACATTCTCAAGACCTATTTCGACAAGAAGCACGTGAAACCCTCGCCCAAGGTGCCCGTGCAATTGACCGCACTGCCGAACGACATGGCATCGCACCGGCAGGGGACAAGAAAGATCGAGAACTGAGCGCCGCCGGGTTTTCAGAACGGCGCTTGACCGGGAAAGACCGAAAGGCAACATGGCAAAAAGGGGTTCCATTGCTGATTTCGATTGGTGGCTGCTGCTGGCCGTGCTGGCACTGGCCGGAATCGGCCTGATTGAGATTTACAGCTCTACCATCCACACCAAGTACGCCGGACTCCATATCCGTCAGCTCTACTGGGTGCTGTTGGGACTGGGGTTGATGTGGATCGCCGTGCTCGTCGATTATCACTTCATCATCGAGCATGTGCCCCTGCTGTATTTGTTTGGTGTGCTGCTCCTGATTCTGGTGATGGTCATGGGGCAAACCAACCTCGGATCCAAGCGGTGGCTGGGATATGGGGCCTTTTCGATCCAGCCGTCCGAGGTGTTCAAACTCATTCTTGTTTTGACTTTGGCACGCTATTTCAGCGAGCGCCGCAACCGGGAACTCAACTGGATCGATTTGTTTCAGGTGGGAATCCTGGTGATCATTCCCTTTGCTCTGATTCTGGCTCAGCCCGACCTGGGAACCGCGCTGACTTTCTTTCCGATTCTGGCGGTGGGAATGTGGCTTGCCGGCGTCCGCTGGAAAATGGTGGCCACACTGGGCCTCGCCGTCGCGCTGGTGCTGCCCATGGGATGGTTTGTGCTCAAGCCCTACCAGCGGGACCGTCTCATGACGTTTATCCATTCGGATGCCGATCCGTTGGGTCGCGGGTACCAGATTGCCCAATCTAAAATTGCCGTGGGTTCGGGGGGACTGTTCGGCAAGGGATTCTTAAACGGCAGTCAGAACCGTCTCGGGTACGTCCCGCATCGCCACACCGATTTCATTTTTTCGGTGGTGGCAGAAGAGCAGGGCTTCCTGGGAGTGGCCGTCGTGCTTTCGCTGTTTTCCTTCGTCATTTTCAGGTCGATCCGGCATGCGCGAACCGCGCGGGACCGGTACGGAGTCTTCATCGTCATGGGGGTCGTCGCCCTGTTTGCGTTCCATGTCATCGTCAATGTGGGCGTGATCATCGGGTTCATGCCAGTGACGGGAATCCCGTTGCCCCTGGTCAGTTCCGGGGGCTCCGCCATCCTGACGACATTCCTCGCCCTGGGCCTGGTGCTGAATGTCCGCATGCGCCGATACGTCAATTAGCCGCGTTTTAAGTTGAAGAAAGGATCATGGGCCAGAGTTCGATCCTGCTCTTGTCCGGCCCCACGAAAAGTCCCTCCGCTCCACCGTCATCAAGAGCGATTCACCCGGACCCCGGCAAGAGGTGAACCCTCAGCCATCCCGGAAACGATAAATTATGCCGTGTCCATTCGAGGGCATTTGATTATATAATCGCTGGCCATAAGCATATCCCTCTGACACTGGCCCCCGGGACCACGTGCGTTCCCGGATGAGTTGACCTGGAGGGCAGAAGGTCTTTGTATGGAAATCTCGCTTGATCTCGACCGACTTATTCAGCAGGTGGAAAAACCCGTCCGCTACCTGGGGGGCGAGTGGAACCAGGTGGTCAAGGACCATGCCGCCGTTGACGTGGCCATGGCCCTCTGTTTTCCCGATATTTACGAAATCGCCATGTCGCATATGGGAGTTCGCATCCTCTACTCCCTGTTGAACCGGCGACCGGACGTGGCCTTCGAGCGATGTTTTACCCCCTGGGTGGACATGATCGAGAAGATGCAGCAGCACCACCTGCCGCTCACTTCCCTGGAAACCCGCACGCCGCTCGATCGCTTCGACATCGTCGGTTTTTCTCTCCAGTATGAAATGTCGTTCACGAATATCCTGCTGATGCTGGAACTGGGCGGCATTCCGCTCCGGAGTGTCGACCGCGACCTGAGTTTTCCGTTAGTGATTGCCGGAGGCCCGGTTGCCCTCTCGCCGGAACCGATCGCGGACTTTATCGACGCCTTCGTTATTGGAGACGGTGAAGAAACGCTCGGCGGCCTGATCGATTGTGTCAAAGACTGGAAGCGCTCCGGGGACGGGATGAATGCTCATGCGGACAAATCCCAGCTGCTGCGCGAGCTTGCCAAGCGGCCGGGCATCTATGTCCCTGCCCTTTACGACACGGCGGTTCATCCGCTGCACGGCTTGCAGGTCGTGGTGCCGCGCGAGTCCGGGCCCACCGTCAAGCGGCCCACCGGATATGACCCCGTCTTCTTTCACGGGGTCCTTAATCGAACGCAGCCGGCCGGGGGGCTTGCACCTCCCTTCCCGGTCGTCCGGCAATACGTTGAGGACCTGTCCGCTTATCCTTTTCCGACCGATCTCATCGTGCCGTTCGGTGAGATTGTGCATGACCGTATCTCCATGGAAATCGCCCGCGGGTGTCTCGATGGCTGTCGTTTCTGCCAGGCCGGTTACACGTACCGGCCTTTGCGGGAGCGCTCGATCGATGACATTGTCCGAACCATTGTCAAGGCCAGCGAACAAACGGGATTCGACGAAGCGACCATTGCTTCTCTCTCCACGGCCGACTACTCCTGCTTGAATCCGTTGATGGAAAAATTGATGGATGAGCTGGAGCACCGCAAGATTGCATTGTCGCTCACCTCCATGCGGGCCGATTCGATCACTCCCGAACTCACCTCGCAGATGAAGCGCGTGCGTAAGACGGGCCTCACTCTGGCTCCCGAGGCAGGCACCCAGCGCATGCGCGATATTATCAACAAGAACATCACTGAGGAGTCGGTGCTCAAGAGCGCCACGGCCGCCTTTGACGCGGGATGGGACCTCATCAAGCTTTATTTCATGATTGGCCTTCCCATGGAAACCGGAGACGATGTCCGGGGAATTTTCGAACTGGGGAAAAAAGTCAGGGATCTCAGCACGCGGTCGAGGCGGTCGGTCAACATCAATCTTTCCGCTTCGTCCTTCATTCCGAAACCGCACACCCCCTTTCAATGGTTCGCCTTTTGTGATTTGGAGGAGATCAAAGAGAAGCAGCGCCTGTTGCGCTCGTGGTGCAAGTCGGCCCGGATCAACTTCAAGCACCACCATCCCGAGACTTCGCAAATGGAGTGCGTCCTGTCGCGCGGGGATCGTCGCCTGGGACGCGTCATCGAGCGGGCGTATCGAAGCGGATGTCGCTTTGACGGCTGGGACGACCAGTTCCGATATGATTTATGGGTCCAGGCGTTTGAACAGGAGGGTGTGGATTTTCGACAATACCTGAGGGCGCTCCCGGTCTTCGATTGCGCCGAGTGGCGGGGATCTACGGAGCCGGAACGGAACGACTGTACCGCCTATATCAAGTCGCTCTCGACGATCCGCGTGAAACCGCTGGACGCCCCCGTCGACTGGACGCCGCTGCCCTGGGATCACCTCGACGACCGAGTGGACAAGAAGTTCATCGTCTGGGACTTGAAACGCAGTCTCCAGGCCCGGGTCTCGCCCACCTGCGGCCCGGACTTGTGCTATAATTGCGGGTTGGAGTGCGAATTTGATGGGACGGGCCCTGGAGTCATTCAATCCGTGGAGCTGAAGAAGCCCGGAATTCAGGGGAACGGTCACGGCCAGAATCACGATCGGGATTTGGAAATGGAGCGTGAAATCCCCGCCGCGCCGGTTCAGGGTCCGGGAGCCGGGCGTTACCGTGCCTCATTTACGAAAGTGGGTCGATCCAAGTTTCTCTCGCACCTCGATCTGATGCGGCTGGTCCAGCGCGCCTTTCGTCGTGCGGGGATTCCATTGAAGTACTCTCAAGGCTTCCATCCGCAGCCGGTCGTTTCGTTTGGCCCCGCCCTGTCTGTCGGGATCGAGGGCACAGCCGAGCTGGTGGATTTCGAAGCCATGGTCGGGTTGGAGGAAAAATCGTTTCTTTCGGTCATCAACTCCGTGCTCCCTGACGGAGTCCGATTCACCCGCTTAAAACCAGTTGACCTGCACGCTCCTGCGCCATCAGCCATCGTCAAGGTAGCACGATATCAAGTGGAACTGGCCACGGACAGGATCCTGACGTCGGACAGGTCACAGGACGGGTCCCAGGGAGATCTGAGTTACGATGGGGTGACGCGGCAGTTGGATGCGTTTCTTGCCGCCAAGTCTTTCGTGATCCAGCGAAAAAAGAAGGACCGGATCGTCCCGACGGATCTCCGGTCGTTCGTAAGGAAAATCGAGGTCAAGGAATCCTCCGGTCGCCTGCTGCTCGAGCTCGAAATCGAGATGGGCGAGCGCGGTTCGGTCAGGCCTCAAGAAGTTCTAAAATCCATTTTGAACATTTCAGACGAGAACTTTCACGCAATCAAGCGCGACGCGCTTTTCGCCGAGCGAAATGGAACTTACTCTCCAGCTTTTTCCAGCTGATCTCTGGATAAGGCTCATCACTTTTCTGGAAGCGATTTTGAATGCAGCGACCTGCATGCACCGCCATCGCTCCGCGTGGACGGGGTGGACTGCACGGGGCCGCGATGCCGGGGAGGGCCGCTGGCACGCTGTATCGGAGTGCCCCCTTGCAAGGCTTGCCCGGGGCGTTCAGAGTCTCCTGGAAAATAACTTTCATTTCACCACCGTTCCCGCATTGTCCGGTTGCACCGGAAGGCCAGGACCCGGCAGGGGTCGTGTTGCGGTGGATCTCGGATCGTGGCGTGCTCTGTGCCCGGATGGTCGCGAAAGTTCCTGTCTCGAGGACACCCTGGGGAGAAGCCTTAGCGGCCTCCCGCGGAAGTGTCTCGGGAAGGAATTCGGCAATGTCAAAGGAAATGATTATCAACACGTCTCCCCAAGAGACGAAGGTCGCGATACTCGAAGAAGACCAATTGGTCGAAGTTCACATCGAACGGAGCCTCGAACAAGGCCTGGTTGGGTCCATCTATAAAGGCCGTGTCACTAAAGTCCTCCCCGGCATGCAATCCGCGTTCGTGAATGTGGGCCTGGATCGCGACGCCTTTCTTTACGTCTCCGATTTCTTTGAAGATGCTGAGGAATACGATTCCATCGTCGCCACGGTGGAAGACAAGATTGAAAAGCTTGAATCCACTCCGGGTGAGGCGGCCCTCCATGCCCCCTCCCCGATGGTTATCGAAATCCCCACCCGGCTTGACCCTTCTGAAACCCAAGGCCCCGCCGCGGCCGTTACCACAGCTGGAAAGGCGGTCCCCGAGAAGGTTCCTCCTATTGCTCAAGCGGCCGTAATGGCGCAACCGACGCCGGTCTCTGAGAAGGCGGCCGAGGCGGAGGCGAGACAGGATCTGGAGAAGGGTGTTCCCGCGGCGTCCGGGCAGGGATCTGCCGAATCCGCCCAAAAATCCCAAGGTGAATTTGACCGTCAGTCGCGGGGCCGGTACGGCCGCCGCCGCGGCCGCCGCCGCCCATGGGAACGGCGAAAGGAAGAACCACCCCGGAGTGTTCCGCAGTCCCCGGCCCAACCACAGGCCCCGATCCCGACCGCGATGGTCCCTCCGCCCGCCCCCGCGCTGGTGAGTACCTTGACCCCTCTTCCCGGAGAATCCCTGTCAAAATTCCAGCAATCCGCGACAGTGTCCGGTGAAGAACAGCCACCAGCTCACGAATTCCTTTCCCCCGACGCTGTTTATCTTCCCGAGGCTGATCTTCCCGAGACAGCGGCATCCTCGCCGCCCGGCATGGCGGAAACTCCCCCATTGCCCCCGGTTGAAACCGCCCCTGCGGAAACTCAAGGAGAGGTGACACCTGCTCCATCGAGTCAGGCCGGAGGGATGTCGTGGGTTCAAGAAGCGCCCCTGATCCCCAATCAACCCGAGACGTTCGAACAGGTGGAGAAGATCTTGTCCATCCTGGATGTCCCGGTCGAACCGGGTCAATCCCCGACACGATTGGAACCAGCCGCGCCACGGGCCACCCCGTTGGAAAAGGATTCCGTCATCCCTCTCGATGTCATTGTCCCGGAAATCCCTTCGCCCGTGAGCCCTGCGGTTGCCGAAGCAGCCACCCCGGCCAGTGAAACCGTTGAAATAACTGAGGAGCCAATTTCGTTGCAGCTGGATGAATCAGGGGCCTCGGCCGATGTTCCCCTGGTCGCAAGATTCTCCAGCACGGACTCCGCCGCAATGGAATCAGGAGCCCAGGTCGCCAGATCGGAACCGCCAGAAGCGATCAACGCATGGCAAGATACCGTTGAACCTGTTTCTCTTGAATCAGCGGACTCGAGGGTTTCAGAAAGAACCCCGGAGGAAAAGGCGGAGCCCATAACAGAATCGAAAGGGACCGAGACCGCATTAGAGATTCCGGCTTCCGAAGCACACGAAGGTTCGATTCCCGCGGAAGAACAGGCAACCCCAGTTCAAGGAGTGTCCAGGGAGCAGGAGACGCCGCCGAGTATTCCGCCCGCTTCCGAACCACCCGTGCCTGCGGGGGCTGACGAGCAAGCCGCGGTCACGCGTGGGACGACGATCTCAGAAGAATACCCCCTTCCAAGGCCTGAGTCAGAACCGGGCGAAAGCCTCGCCGCGACAATGCTCCACCGCGAATCCACGGAACAATCCGACGAACCGCGTTGGCCGGTGTCTGAACAATCCATCGTCAAGGAAGCCAGGACTGTGGAAACGGCTGATCGGGAACCGGTGCCTGCGGTGCCGATCTCCGAAATCCCTCCGGCGGCCGGATTGACTCTCCAGATGGCCGGTCCGGTGACACCACTGCCGGAAGTGCCTCCCGCCGCTGTCCCTGTAATCGCAGAGGGACCGGCCTCATCGACCCCCGAAACCTTCAAGCCGAAGTTCAAAGAAGAGTCCAAGAGGGAAAGAACTGGGCCGCGCTTTGAAAAATCCTCAGCTTCGAAATTCTCTCCCGCCGCCCGGCGATTCGAAGCGAAAGCGGAGAAGGCCGCTGCTCAACTGGCTCTCCAGCCCGAGGTCTATGGGCCACCGACGCCTTACGAATACATGACGGATGGAGAAAAAGCCGAGTACAACGCCCGTCGCGCCCAAGAAAAGACCTCGGCCAAAATCCTCGATTCCTCGCGCAAGTTAGCGGCGCCTCAGCCCCGGGATTACGCCTTCCAGCGGGGTCGGCGTGGGCGGCGAGGCCGCAACAAACGGTTTGCCGATCATGAGACTCCGTCCGAACAACCTGCACCCCGGGAGGAGAAGCGGCCGGCGTCCCGCCTGCTCATTGCCGAGTTGTTGAGAGAAGGCCAGGAAATTCTGGTCCAGATCGCCAAGGAGCCGCTCGGAAAGAAAGGGGCGCGCATTACTTCACATATTGCGCTGCCGGGTCGCTATCTGGTGTACATGCCTACGGTGGATCACATCGGTGTTTCACGAAAGATCGGTAGTGACGAAGAACGCCGCCGGCTGAAACGCATCATTAATGAATTCGGGGAAGGCCTTCCGGGAGGCTTTATCGTCCGCACGGCGGGCGAGGGCCGGACCGAAGAAGAATTGAAGCAGGACATTCGTTTTCTTGCCAACACGTGGGCCGATATCCGTTCCCGCGCGGAGAAGCGGGCTGCCCCGGCGCTGCTTCATCGCGATCTCGGCGTGCTGGAACGAATTCTGCGCGATCAACTTTCATCGGAATTCTCCGCCATCCGTCTCGACACAGAAACCGAGTACGCCAAGGTTCTCGAATTCGTCAACCAGTTCCAGCCAGCCCTGGTCGGACGCGTCAAGCTGCATTTCAAGGACACTCCCATTTTTGAGGAATACGGCGTCGACCATGAGATCGAGAAGGCCTTGAAGCCCAAGGTGTGGCTCAAGTCGGGCGGATATATCGTCATCAACCAGACCGAGGCGATGGTGGCCATTGACGTCAATACCGGCAAGTTCGTGGGCAAGACCACGCGGCTCGAAGATACCATCGTGAAGACCAATATCGACGCGGCCAAGGAAGTGGCGCGGCAGATCCGTCTCCGCGACATGGGGGGGATCATCGTCATCGACTTCATCGACATGGAGGAGCGCAAGAACCGGCAGAAGGTGATTCAGGCGCTGGAAGAGGCCATGCGGCAAGATCGGGCTCCCTCAAAGATTCTTTCCTTCAATGATTTCGGGCTCGTGGCCCTGACTCGAAAGCGGGTCAAACAGTCGCTCGAGAAGATTCTCATGCAGCCGTGCGTCTTTTGTCAGGGTCATGGACTGGTCAAGAGCGTGCAGACCGTGTGCTACGAAATCCAGGCCGAGGCCAAGAAGATGGCCCCTCTGCTCGATGGCCGGGAGATACGGATCCGCGTTCATCCGGAAGTGGCCCGGGCCTTGAAAACGTCCGAGCAGACCGTCGTCTCAGAAATCGAAAGCCATACCCGGAAAGACGTGATCATCAAAGCCGATCCCCAAACGTTTCAGGACCAGTTTGAAATCTTTTGAGAAGCAGTGGGCGGTGGGCGGTGGGCAGTTTGTTAAGCGGACTTGAAATTCCATTCTGTGGGCGAAAGTAGAATGTAAAGGCGCTCCGGGCCCACGAAGCAGCGGTCTTGAAAACCAGACGCAACACGAAGTGGAAGCATAAAGCGAAAGCAATAACAAATGCCCGATGAGGATTCATCGGGCATTTTGGTCTGGCCGGATTGAATCTAAGTAAGGAATCGAGACGCGATCATACACCTCCGAATGGAGCACCCCCATGAATTTTGAGACCTTCGAACTGGAGCGATTTCAATCCACATGGGAAAACCAGGTGGATTACAACCTCTCGGAGAGCGGTATCCTGCCGATGTCGGTGCGGGAACTGACACAGCTTGCTTCGGGGACGGCGCGACGCGAGAAGTCTTCCGACCCTTCGATCGCTCGGTTACTCCAGAAATCACTGGGCTACAGCCAGACGAACGGGACGGTCCCTCTGCGCCGAAGCGTGGCGGCGCTTTACCCCGGCGCCACCGAAGACAACATCGAAATCACCAATGGCGGCTCCGAGGCGAACTTCATCACGATGTGGCGGGTTGTTGAGCCGCGCGATGAAGTCGTGGTCATGTTGCCCAATTACATGCAGGTGTGGGGCGTCGCCCGGGCGCTTCGCGCGAAGGTGAAGGCCTGGTGGCTGCGGCCGGTGGCGACCTCCCCCTCACAACGCGGACCGATTCAGTGGGCGCCGGACCTCGAGCAGCTCAAATCGCTGGTCACGAAGAGGACCAAATTGATCGCCATCTGTAATCCCAACAATCCCACTGGGGCCGTGTTAACTCGCGACGCCATGCAATCGATTGTTGACCGGGCGCGGTGGGCGGGAGCGTGGCTTCTCGCCGATGAGGTGTACCAGGGTGCCGAACTGGGGGGACCCGTTACACCCTCGTTTTGGACTATAGCCGCCGGCTCAAATGCCCCGTATAGGAAGCTCATCGTCGCCAACAGCCTCTCCAAGGCGTACGGATTGCCCGGCCTGCGCCTTGGCTGGATGGCGGGTCGGCGGGAGGCCATCGACCAGTCCTAGGCCGCACACGACTACACGACCATCGGTCCGGGCACCTTGAACGACGCGCTGGCCACCGTGGCCCTTTCCACCGCCACACGCCGGGCCATCCTCGAGCGCACGCGAACAATCCTTCGGGCGCAGTGGCCGATTCTGGAAAAATGGATCGCCGCGCACGACCCTCAATTTGTAGCTGCTCCCCCGCAGGCAGGGGCCATCGCATTGCTCCAATACAGAATGAAGATAAATTCCACCGAGCTTGCCAACCGGCTCCGAAAAAAGAAAAGCGTCCTGATTGTCCCGGGGGACCATTTCCTGTTGGACCACCATGTTCGAATCGGATTCGGTGGACATCCTGGACATCTGAAGGAAGGCTTGAAGCGGTTGTCGGAGATGGTCCTTGGGCTGAATTGAGGTTAGGCATACGAGATCAGAAAGAGGGAACGGATGATCTCTTGCAGAGACGCATGGTTGCCGTGAGGAAACGGATTAAAGGTTTTCTGGCTTCTTCCTTCTGACTTCTGACATCTGATTTCCGACTTCCGGCTTCTGTCCGCTGACTTCAAGCGAGGGCGCACAGCGGTGCGCCCCTACGGACGACCTCCGGCTTCCGGCTTCTGACCTCTGACTTCCGGCTTACCTCCTCCGACACTTTGAGCCTTCTTTCTGATAGAATACTCTGCTCAAATTCCACAGATGGAGGCATCATGCGTCCCCTGTTTCTCACCGTAATCATGCTCGGTACCTTGTGCATCGCAGGAGTCTCATCCATGAAGGCAGCAGAAAAGCATCCGCTCACGTTCGACGATTTGATGAAAGTGCAGCGCGTGGCAGACCCGCACATTTCCCCGGACGGCAAGTGGGTGGCTTACTCCGTCACGGCGGTTGATAAGGAAAAAAACACCAAGAACTCTGACATCTGGGTGGTCCCGAGCGCCGGGGGCCCGGCACAACAGCTCACCCGCTCTCAAAAGAGTGATGACCGCCCGCAGTGGTCTCCGGATGGCAAGGAGATCGCTTTCATCTCCATGCGCGATGGTTCCTCCCAAGTCTGGATCCTCCCGGCCCATGGCGGCGAAGCCAGGAAGGTCACCTCCGTTGCCACCGAGGCCAGCGGCGTTTTGTATTCCCCCGACGGAAGACACCTGTTATTCACATCCGATGTCTACCCCGAATGCGATCACAGCGATCCTCAGAAAGCCCTCGAATGCAATGCATCCCGGAAGAAAGCGGCGGAGGACTCCAAGGTGAAGGCGCACATTGCCACCCGCCTGCTCTTTCGACACTGGACCGAGTGGAAGGACGGCAAACGCTCCCACCTGTTCATCGTGCCGGTGGATGGCTCCGAGCCACCCCGCGATTTGACGCCGGGGGACCACGATGTTCCACCATTCTCGCTCGGGGGACCCGATGATTACGCATTTTCTCCGGATGGCAAGGAAATCTGCTACACCTCAAACCACGACCCCCACGAAGAGCGTTCCACCAACATGGATCTGTTCGTGGTCAACGTGACCTCCGGTGAAACCAGGAAGATCACCGGCAACCCGGCTTACGACGGCTCGCCCCAGTATTCGCCCGACGGCAAGTTCATCGCCTACCGGGCACAATCCCGACCCGGCTACGAGAGCGATCGCTTTCAACTGATGCTCTATGATCGGTCGAACGCCCAGCCTCGCAGCCTGACGGAAAATTTCGACCGCTGGGTCGATTCGTTCGCCTGGGCGCCGGATTCCAAAAAACTCTATTTTGCCTCCGGTGACCGAGGACGCAATTCTATTTTCGAAGTCTCCCTCACCGGCAACGATGTGAAGCGGGTGTACGGGGAACATTCCTCCGGCGATCTCAACGTCACTCCGGATGGAAAAACTTTAGTGTTCACACGGTCCTCGATGCACGAGCCCGCAGAAATCTACCGCATCGGGACCGACGGATCGAATGCCACACCGCTTACCCGCCACAATCAGCCGCTGCTCGCGACCCTCGACATGAACGCCGCCGAGGAGTTTTGGAGCGACGGCGCCCCTTCATCCGGCGGGCCCAAAGTGGATCCCAAGGTGGCCAAAGGATTCCTCGATCCCGGCCAGGTCGATGCGGCCATGCCTGCTCAGAAGAGCGTTGACACCCCGAAAATCCATTCCTGGATCCTCACGCCGCCACAGTTCGATGCCGCCAAAAAATACCCGATGCTTTTGTTTGTGCATGGCGGCCCCCAGGGCTCCTGGGAGGACAACTGGGGCTATCGCTGGAATCCGCAGATGTATGCGGCCGCCGGCTACGTCGTGGTGATGCCGGATCCGCGCGGATCCACCGGATACGGACAGCAACTGATCGATGAAATCAACAAAGACTGGGGCGGCCGATGTTTCAAGGATCTCATGCTGGCCACCGATACCGCCGAAAAACTGCCCTATCTCGACAAAACCAGGACGGTGTCCGCGGGCGCTTCATTCGGCGGTTTCATGATCAATTGGTTCCAGGGTCACACCACCCGGTTTAAAGCGCTGGTGGCCCACGCCGGCGACTTCGACCAGGTGAGCGGCTATTACGTGACCGAAGAGCTCTGGTTTCCTGAGTGGGAGTTGGGCGGAACCCCCGCCGATAACCCGGAACTCTATGATTTCCTCTCTCCCGGGCGGTACGTGAAGAATTTCAAGACGCCGGAACTGGTCACCCATGGAGAAATTGACTTTCGAGTCCCGGTGGCCGAAGGCCTGGCAATGTTCTCCGCGCTCCAACGCCGCGGCATTGAGTCGAAGTTGTTATACTTCCCCGACGAAGGCCACTGGATCCTCAAGCCGCTGAACTCGGAGCTGTTCTACAAAACGGCGATCGATTGGTTGAATAAGTTTTCGAAGTGATACGGAAGTGACCACATTAAACAGCGACGCGATGATTCACCGCCGAGGGCGCACCTCTGTGCGCCCCCAAGAAAGGCGAAGCCTTCATTGATGCAATATCGAAAACTCGGACGAACAGAATTGCAGCTCTCCGAAATTGGATTTGGCGCATGGGGGATCGGAGGGCACTTGTGGCAGGATTCGAATGACGATGAATCCCTGAAGGCGCTTCACCGTGCCATCGACCTTGGCGTCAATTTCATCGACACCGCTGCCGCTTATGGTGAAGGACACAGCGAACAACTCATCGGAAAAGTCCTGAAATCGCATCGCGACAAGCGGATCTATGTCGCCACCAAAGTGAACCCGAAGAACTATGTCTGGCCTGCCCAGAAGGGCGGCGATATCCGGGATGTCTTCCCCCGGAATTACATCGTTGAGCGGACTGAACAGAGCCTCAGAAACCTTGGAGTCGAACGCATCGATCTCCAGCAACTGCATGTTTGGAACGACGAATGGGCAGGCGCTGACGAATGGCACTCCGCCTTTGAGAAGCTCCGGCGTGAAGGAAAGGTCTGGCATTTTGGAATTTCGGTCACAGAACATGATCCCGACGACAGCCTCCAGATGATCGAGACCGGTGAGATCGACGCCGTCCAGGTGATCTACAATATCTTCGACCAGTCCCCGGAGACGGCGTTGTTTCCCAAGTGCCAGCAAAAAGGCGTTGGGGTGATCGTGCGCGTTCCCTTTGACGAAGGATCGTTGACTGGGACCATTACGGAGCAGACGACCTTTCCACCCGAAGATTTCCGGACGCGTTATTTCGGCGGCGACCGTAAAAAGCAGGTGGTTCACCGCATCGAAAAGCTCAGGACGCTGCTCGACGGCGAGGCCAAAACCCTGTCGGAGCTGGCCCTTCGGTTCACGTTGAATCATCCCGCCGTCTCCACCGTGATCCCGGGAATGCGCAAGACGCAAAATGTTGAAGCAAATTGCTCCGTGTCCGATGGCCGAAAGCTCGCTTCGGATTTGTCCGCGGCACTTAGAGAGCACGCCTGGCAAAGGAATTTCTATCGGTAGGCACACCCCCATCAAACCTCTGGCGGCCGGATCTCATCAAAATAACCATAAGGATTGGAGGGTGATCCTCTCAGGTGGATTGCCCCCCTTGTTGCCCTTCAAAGTCCGCAATGGGGCCTGTCTCCTCGGCCGAAGGGAGCAACACCCGAGTGTCTGAACAGAAGGGAACCTGAAATACAAAGCAATGAAATGCATAACTTGCAGTCCCAGGGGGGCGTATGAGAATTCCTACTAACGATCAAACCGCTCACGGCAAATCGCTGCTGGCCGTGTGCACCATCGCTGTTGTGTTATCCATAGGACTTCTGTCTGTGATTCCTCAACCGCTGTTCGCCGATCATGGATTCGGACGGGGTGCCTCGTTCGCACGCGGGTTTCCGCAGCACAGGGGATTCAATGAGTTTGGATTCCATCGCAACTTCTTTCCCCGTTCTTTTGGGTTTTACCCTTCTTTTTCCTTCTTCTACACAGGGTTTGGTCCTTACTATTATTACCCGGGCTATTGGGGGCCAGCCTATTGGGCTCCAGGACCACCTTATCCGCCCAGTTATACTCTGGAAGATCAGGCTCCACGACAACAGGATTCCCGCGATAAGAATATCGCTTGGTTGAGACTGGACATCCTGCCGCGAGAGGCCTCAGTTTACATCGATGGGAAGTACGCGGGAAAAGGATCCGAATTTGTAGAGGGGAAGAAACTGCTCCCGGTGAGCCCTGACAGCCACACGTTGCGTTTTGAAGCGGAAGGTTTTCAATCCGCGGTCATCAACCTCAAGGTCAACCCGCTTCAGACCCTGGACGTCACCGAACATTTGCAGGCAGGTGGCGCAGCGACCGCAGCCCCGTCCAGCCCCCCTCCTTCTTCACCTTCGATCTCCCCGTCGCGGCAATCAGGCCGGACTCCACCCCCTATGCGACAACCTTATTCGGCCCCTCCGGTGAATCGAGGAAATGCGGGACAGAAGGCCTCAGCAGGTCCACGAAATGATGTGCATCCCCCTTTTCCCCCACAGTCCGAGACACCGCCCTCCAACCCGTCTCCTGGTGTGGCTGAGGACGTGCAATTTGGAAGAATTACCGTCCAGTTTGAACACGCGACGTCAGATGCGGCGATCTATGTCGATGGCAAGTTCATGGGTGTATCCGATGCGTCTATTCCTGAATTCGTGATTAACGATGTTCCCCCGGGGAAACATACGGTTGCCGTCACTAAACCCGGTTATGCGCATTTCGAAGAAGAAATAACCGTCAGTCCAAGCCAGAGCAAATCGGTCAAGGCGGTCATGAGGAAAGGATAAGATCAGTTCAAAGTTCCAAGTTCAAAGTCCAAGGTCCAAGGTCCAAAGTCTGAAACCCAGTTCAAAGTTCCAGGTTCAAAGTTCCAAGTTCAAAGTTCAAAGTCCAAAGTCCAAGGTCCAAAGTCTGAAACCCAGTTCAAAGTTCCAGGTTCAAAGTTCCAAGTTCAAAGTTCAAAGTTCAAAGTCCAAAGTCCAAGGTCCAAAGTCTGAAACTCAGTTCAAAGTTCCAGGTTCAAAGTTCCAGGTCCAAAGTCTAAAACCCGGTTCCAGGTTCATCACTCAGGAGCTCATCAAAACATTTTCCGCAACCATCCTGGTTTTTACTGATAACTGAGAACTGGGAACCGACAACTGCTTTTCCGACTTCCGACCTCCGACTTCCGACCTCAACCGGGGGCGCACATCCGTGCGCCCCTACAGGAGACTTCCGGCTTTTGGCGTCTGGCCTCCCGCATCTTTCCCTGACACCCGGCATCCGCCAAAAAGCCGGCGGACCTTCGGCCCGGCGCCTGACACCTCTCACCTCAACCATTTCTCTCCTTGCACCCAAGCGAATCTCGCATACAATTGGTATCATTGATTCTCAGGGGGCAACTTGACCTGCCTCCCCCCTGCGAGTTCATCCTTTCATGAAAGGAAGCGTCCTCATGCTCTATAAGCTGGCACTGATTGGGTTTGGGAATGTTGGGAAGAGCTTCATCCGGTTGTTGGAGCGGAAAAGGTCGAGGTTAAGAAAAGACTACGGGATCGAATTTCGGATCGTGGCGATTGCCACCGGCAGGCACGGACTAGCCATCGAGCCCCAGGGGTTCCAATCGAAGAAAGTCTTTACCCAACTGGAAAAGCACAGCTCTCTTGACGCTCTGCACCGCGGCAAACCGCTCAAAGGTGTCCTCGACCTGATTCAACGGTCGTCTGCCGATGTCATGTTTGAGATCTCACCGCAAGATCCGTGGACCGGTCAACCGGCCATCAGGCACATTGAAGCCGCTTTGAAGAAAAGGATGCACGTGGTCACGGCGAACAAGGGACCGGTGGTCCATGCTTACCGGCAGCTGAAACGGCTCGCCGCCCGGAGCAAGGTGCAATTCCGGCATGAGGGCGTGGTCATGGATGGGACCCCGATTTTTAACCTGGCGGAGATGACTTTGCCGGCGACCGAAGTGCGTGGCTTTGAGGGGATCCTCAACGCGACGACCAATTACCTGCTGGAGGAGATGGAAAAGAAAAAGAGCCTGGAGACCGCTCTTGAAGAAGCCAAAGCAATGGGTATTGTCGAGTCAAATCCGGCGGTCGATGTGGAGGGATGGGACGCGACATCCAAGCTGTGTTGTCTCGCAAACGTGATGATGGGCGCGAATTTGAGACCCAGCCAGGTTAACCGCGAAGGGATTCAAAACCTCACCCCTGAGCACCTTCTCAACGCCCGGAACCGTGGTTACTGCATCCGGTTGCTGGTTCGCGCATGGCGGGATGGGCGCCATGTCCGCGGGAGTGTCAAGCCCGCTGAAATTCCACTGACCCATACCTTCGCAACCCTCCGTGGGGACACTACCGCCCTGTGCATCGATACGGACACGATGGAAAAGATAACCATCGTCGAGGGTCCCGGGGGCCCGCATCAAACCGCCTTCGGGCTGCTGTCGGATTTCATCAATATTCACCGTCGATGTCTGTGAGGGTCTTTGGCCGGCATGGGGGGTAGGGCGCAGGGTCTTGCCGAGGGAGAAGAACGTTGACGCTACATCTCCCGTCGTCCTTCCAGGGATTTCATGACGGTGACCTCATCAGCATAGTCCAGTTCACTGCCAATGGGAACGCCCATGGCAATGCGCGTCACTTTCACCCCCAGGGGCTTCAGGAGCTTGGATAGATAGATCGCGGTTGCTTCGCCCTCAACGTTGGGGTTGGTCGCGAGAATGATCTCCTCCACTTCCCCGCCCCGCAATCGCTCTATCAGGTTCTTGATGCGGAGTTGATCCGGGCCGACACCCTTCAGCGGGGCCAGCGCGCCCATCAGGACGTGGTATCGGCCCTGGTAGGCACGGGTCTTCTCAATGGCAAGAACGTTAGCGGGCTCTTCGACGATACAGATCTGCCTGGGCGTGCGCGTGGGACTGGAGCAATAAAAACACGGGTCCACGTCCGTCAGGTTATTGCACGTGGAGCACAAGCCCACCTTCTGTTTCATGTCAAGGATGGCCTGGGCCAGACGTTCTACTTCCTCGGTGGGGCCTTTCAACAAGTGGAAGGCGATACGTTGCGCGGATTTTTGCCCGATCGACGGCAGGTGTTTCAATTCTTCGATCAAGCGGGCGACGGGTTCGGCATAGTCGGGCATGGGTAGGATTCAAGTCAGGTCGGTCTCGCGGAGTCTCCTTCCCGGTTTCTTTCCTCTCTCAAAACAGGGCAATGCTCCCGTCAAAACAAGCCGGGGATCTTCAGACCGCCGGCCAGATTCCCCAGCTGGCCTTGAAGCTGTTCATCCACTTTGCGGTTCGCCTCGTTGACCGCGGCGAGAATCAGGTCCTGCAACATTTCCCGATCACTCGAGCCGAGGGCCTCAGGGTCGATCGTGACCGCCAGCAACTGCTTCTGGCCATTCATCTTGACCGTCACCATGCCCCCGCCCGCAGATCCTTCGACAACCAGATCTTCCATCTGTTTCTGAAGCTGTTCCTGCATCTTTTGAGCTTGTTTAAGGATTTGTTGCATATTGGGTGTGTTCATAATTCAATCCCGTCCCCCTGGTTACTTCTTCTTAATCTGGAGGATTTCAGCCCGGAAAGTGTCCACAAAAGATCGGACCAGGGGCTCTTTGAGAATTTCCTCTCCTCCTGCCGCAGGGAGAGGCCCCCGGGCGTCCCCCGTACCCTCACTTCGGGGAGACAAGGGCGCCTCGTCGTCCAGTTTCTCTGTAAGCACCAATTTCACCTGTAGCTGGCGGCCAAAAACATTCTGGCATATCTGCCCCAAAGTTGCAATTTGGTCCTTGTTGTTCAGCATCGAATAGATATGCTTGTTAGCCTGGGTAAAGTAAATCCCGAGGGAGGAATTTTCCAAAACCATGCGGCTCACATGGTCGAGCAGTGAGGCCAGAAACTTTGATTTGGCGAAGACCGCATTTCGAAAGGATTCGATCTCCTTACTTTCGGTTGGTCTTCCAGCCCCCGAGTTCAGAAGAACTTCTTCGTCCTGTTCGCCCGGGCCCTCAGGATGGGCGCGCTGCACGTCAGGGCCAGGTCCCGATTCGGAGCGGGCAGAATCCCTCAAAGTGGGCCGGCTCGAAGCAGCCGAGCTTGAAGCGGCCGGAACTGGGGCACGTCTTTCATCGTTTTTTTTTATTGAAGGGGCGACGGCGGGGGCCACGGGGGGCGGGGGACGCTTTACAGCCTCGGTCATTGCGGCCGTGCCGGTAGAGGTCTCCCTGGATTTCCAGTCCGAAAGAAATTCTTCGATCGACATCAGCCGGGATGCCTGCACCAACCGGACCAGACCCAGCTCGAGGTGAAGCCGCGGATGGGTCGACCACTTGAGATCCGAGTCGGTCCGGGCCAGGAGGTGGAAAAAGCGTACAAGATCCTCCTCCGAAAAATGAGTGGCGGTCTCCGCCAGGCGCTCAATTTCACCCGGAGGAAGCTCCAGCAACTCCGAATCCTTCCCCGCAACACGGAGAATCATCAGGTTCCGGATATGCTGAATGGCTTCGCGACAAAAATGGCGCGGATCGAACCCCGCCCGGATGAGATCCTCCACCAGCGTCAACACCCCCCGGGTGTCTCTGGCAACCAGGGCTCCGCTGAGACGGTCGAGATACTCCTGGGAAACAAATCCGAGAAGTTCCCGTATTTTTGATTCATCAATCGATTTTCCACAAAACGAAATCACCTGGTCTAAGAGAGACTGCGCATCGCGAATCGAGCCTTCGGCGGCCCGGGCCAGCATCGACAGGGCGCCCGGCGTGATGCCAACCCCCTCCGCAGCCGTGATGGCTTCCAGCGACATGTAAATTTCATGGTAGGAAAGTGTCCGAAATGAGAAGTTCTGGCAGCGGGAGAGAATGGTGGGCTTCAGCTTGTGCCGCTCGGTGGTTGCAAAGATAAAAATGACGTGATCGGGCGGCTCCTCGAGCGTCTTCAGCAGCGCATCCCAGGCATCGTCGGTGAGCTGGTGCGCCTCATCAATTATGTAAATCTTGTAGCGGTCGCGCGAAGGCCGGTACTTGACGTTCTCGCGCAACTGGCGAACGTCGTCGATGCTTCGATTGGACGCCGCGTCAATCTCAATGACATCCACCGCATTGCCGTTCTTGATTTCACGGCAGGAATCACATTCTTCGCAGGGCGTGGGCGTCGGGCCCTTGGCGCAATTGAATGCCTTCGCCAGGATCCGGGCGGTGGTGGTCTTTCCGACCCCGCGCACACCGGAGAAGAGGTAGGCGTGCCCGATTCGTCGCATTTCGATGGCATTTTTGAGCGTGGTCGTGATCACCGACTGCCCAATCACATCATCGAATCGCTGGGGACGGTACTTGCGCGCTATGACCTGGTACGCCATGCGGTACGGACACCAACCTTTTTTGCTTTTCTTGCGGAAGAAGTCAGACGTCGGAAATCAGAAGTCAGATCAGGCAAAGGTCCTCATCTGATCTCTGACTTCCGACTTCTGACTTCACATATTTAAAAACAATTTCCCGGAAGTCTCTTAGCCTTCGCAACCGGGAAAACCTTCCCTGCCTTAACACAACCAGGTTTCGGGTGATCCGCGGCACACCACAGTTTCCGCTACCGTTGCTGCCGTCAGGCCCTGGCGGGGTTCACGGGCTGCAGTTGCACAGAGCCCGAAACCTGGAACCGCTGGAGCGTCAAGCGCTTTGCTCACGGAAACTTCTGGTTTCCGCCGACAAATCCCTCTGCCGCGTCATGGTCTTCTGACGCTCAGGGGATTCTCAGTCGTCGCTCCGAAACATTCGTTTATAGCATTTTTTGTCGGCCCCGACAAGGCGGTGAAACGGAGATACCGGAATTCACCGGTAGGCATTCCCCAACCGGCGTCGGACGGGAGAGGGTGATTTGCGGGATGAAGCAAAGGCGGCTATACTGTGAGACTCATTCATTAGGATTTTTAGAGGAAGTGGGTGCACCCATGCCAGCCACCGCGGAACCTCGGACCATCTATTTCTGCAGCCAGTGCGAATCCATCAGCCGCAGTAACCGGTGTCCCCGATGTGAGAACGATCCTGCCCTGACGGAAGATGAACTGGAGGATGATCGAGGAGATGCGGACCGCAAAATGTTCGAGATCGAACTGCCCTCCCTGGAAAGGGCTGTAATCACCATTTCCTGCCCCCATTGCGGCGATAACGCCTTCAGCAATGCCAACACCTCCTGGCACAAGAAGATTTATTCCACCCCGGGATTCGCCGTTTTTCATTGCCGCCACTGCGACCGCTTCTATCGTTACTCGCCAATCCCGCCGCAGACAACCCATTTGAAAATCGGCGGACAGTAGATGAACGCCGACCGGCAATCATCATCCCTCACACTCCTGATCCGGACCGGCCTAAACCATGACCAAATTCTATTAGGAAGCCAGGAAACGGCGGGATCGGGCGTCGAGGGAAAGTCACCCCCCGGCGGGATCGTCAGATTCTGTTCCGATTGAGGCTTTTTACTTTCCTGTATTTCTGGCCTCCTAATAACGAAACCGCTATCCGCCCAGGTCCCGGCTACAAAATCGGCAGACCTTCGCCGCCGCCTTGATCGTCTCCGCGCAGAAGGGACACTTCTTTGTCGCCTCCTCGCTGACCATGATGTCCTCAGCCCCGTGCCGATATTGGGATTGAAGCGATTCGATCAGTTCCTTGATCCTTTGCGCATCTTTTTTGTGATGCCCGTGACTGAAGATCGGATCGCTGCCCCCGGAGGACTCAATCCAGATGTCCGACCAGATCAGCCCCTTCTTGATTCTCACCGAGGCCACCTTGCTGATGTTGATCGATTCCTCATCGGAGGAAAACAAAGAGCGCTTCACCTTGATCACTTGCATCGGGGTGATTTCAATCTTGATGGGAAAAATCCGGTTCCCGCGTGTCCATCGGCAAGCTACAAATGTTTCGCTCATGGCTCCCTCTTATCGGTTCGTCATCGTACGATTCATCAATCAAACATAGGCTTTCTCGAGCTGCACTCCCGTGCTAAAACGCCAAGATTCTCCTTGACAGTCCAAAGACAATTGAAGTAGAAGGGGTGGGTCGAATTGGTAAATCTCCCGCCAACTGGAGGTGTTGATGAGTGGCTGAAGTTCGACTTCAGGAAGGCGAAAGTATAGAGAATGCGCTTCGCCGGTTCAAGCGGAAAGTACAGCAGGAAGATATTATCAAAGAAGTGAAGCGTCATTCGTTTTACATGAAGCCTGGTGAAAAGAAACGCGTCAAGCAAGCGCTGGCGCGCAAGCGAAACCGGAAAAAAGCCAGGAAGGAACTCGATTAGTCACGCGTTGACCGGGGAGCGAGCCAACCACCGAAGGCTGGCCAGCCCCCGGTTTCTGGTTCGGGCAATTGAGGTGGATCCGTCGTTCGTTTCATCCGTCTGCCGTGGATGTACGATGACCGGAACGAGGTTCTGGTCTCCCCTCGTTTTACAACCTAACACACTTTTACCCAGCCGTCCGGCTAAGCAGGGGCGGCACAGGTCCTAGGGAGTTCCCCCATGGAGTACCACGATCGAACGCTGGTGTGTGTGGAGTGTCATCAAGAGTTCGTTTTTACGGCCGGTGAACAGCTTTTTTATCACGACAAGAATTTCAAGAATGAACCCAAGCGGTGCAAGACCTGTAAGGCAAAGCGCGCCAACGTGGGGGGTACCACCGGGGCGCGAGTAGAGACTCAAACGGTGTGTTCACAATGCGGACGCCAAACGACTGTGCCCTTCAAGCCCACGCAGGGCAGGCCGGTCTACTGTCGCGAGTGTTTCCAGCAGCGCCGGAGCTCAATCTCCCCCTCTCCAGCCAGCACTTAATTGCCCCTGAGCAAACCAGCGGGGTGAATCGCCAGGCCGGCAAGCCTGCCGACCGCACGAGAAGTTCGTTTGCGGGCTTGCTGGCAGGAAGAATGACCTTCGCGCCCCGACCCGCATGAATGAAGTTCCGTGGCCTTTTCTGGATGGTCACTTTCCCCCAATCTCTCTGAATACTGTCTCTCGCATTTCGTGGGTGTCGCCTTGTTTATCCCGGATCCCGAAGTTGAAGGCGATGAAGGGAGTCGGGCGAAGATTGGAATCACGTCTTTGACAGAGATCAGGCAGGCGGGCAGAAGCGGCCTTCGGTCTTGTGGCTGGACGGGCGAGATGGAGTCAGGCATGGGAGAGGTGTCGGATTGGGCCCGAAGGGCTCCCAGAATGTGGCCCCGTCTGTCGAAGATCCGCCGTGGCGGGAGCCCCGCGCTTTTTCTTTCTGCGGGGCGAAAGAAAGGCTGTGGCTTACCATCGACCCGTGACCGCATCGAACGCAGTTTACCTCACGTTTTCCTTACGCCACTACCCTCGAGCGGCCGCAGTTTTCCGGGCAAGCGCCTGGACCGCCGTAATGGCCGTCACGTTCACAATGTCGTCGGGGGAGCATCCGCGCGAAAGATCATTGGCCGGTTTGTTAAGCCCTTGTAGCATGGGGCCGATGGCCGCTGCCCCCGCCAGCCGCTCCGTCAATTTGTACGCAATGTTTCCCGAATTCAGGTCGGGGAAGACCAGTGTGTTGGCGCGGCCTTTCACCACACTGGTGGGAGCCTTGGAGGCGGCGATCCTCGGGATGAGCGCTGCATCCACCTGGAGTTCACCATCAATCACCAGGTGTGGAGCGCGCACCTTGGCGGTCCGCACCGCTTCGATGACCTTATCAATCAAAGGGTCTGCTGCGCTTCCCTTGGTCGAGAAGGCCAGCAAAGCGACCCGCGGTTCGACCTCCAAAAAAGTTCGGGCACTTTCTGCGGCGGCAATGGCAATGTCCGCCAATTGCGTTGCATTGGGATTGGGGACGACCGCGCAATCCGAGTAGACGAGCGCCCCCTCGACGCCGAAATCGGAGCGCGAAACGGCGGCGTTCTCCGGCAGCACCATCAAGAAGAAGCTGGAGACAATGGAGCATCCGGGGGCGGGGCCAATGCACCGGAGGGCCGCCCGCACGGTGTGCGCCGTCGTATGGCTCGCCCCGCCGACCGTCCCATCCGCCTCGGCCGTGCGCACCATCATCGCCGCGAAGAACATCGGATCCTGCATGTCCTTTTCGGCCTCCTCCTGCGTCGTCCCCTTGGCTCGCCGTCCCTCATAATAAATTTCCACGAATTTCCTGGTGAGCGGGGAGCGTTGGGGCGAGACGAGGTGTGCCGCGTCGATGTTGACGCGGATCTGTTGGGCGCGGGCGCGGATGGCCGCTTCATCGCCGATAATGGTCAGGCGCGCCAGTTTTTCATCCAGGATCTTCTCGGCGGCGCGCAACGTTCGATCGTCTTCCCCTTCCGAGAGGACCATGTGTTGAGGGTTCTCCCGGGCTCGGGCCTTAACTCGATTGATGATGTCCATGATTTATGGGATTCCTTAAGGATTGGAATGATTCCGTTTCTGTCGAACGCGATCCAGGGCGGATTGTGATTCTTTGCTGGGAGCCAACGTGTTGGCCTGAAGATAGGCGGCCTCGGCAGCCTCCAGTTTGTTTTGCTTTTCGAGTACAAATCCCAGGATGGAAAACAGCGAGGGTTCCTGGGTCATGCTTTGAGCCGCTTTGGTCAGGGCGGCCTCGGCTTCCGGAAGTTGTGAATTGAAGGCGTAGGCCTGCCCCAGATCAAATTGCAGGGCCGCCGACTCGGGCTGAAGGTCGGCTGCCCGTTTAAGAAACGAGACGGCTTCAGGATACCGCTTCAAGGCCAGAGCGGATCGCCCCGCCAGCAAAAGCGCTTCCGGGCCGGCGGGCGGTTTGTCGACCAATTTCTGTGCCAGGCGGAGGGCTTCTGTCAGTCCTTTGTTCTTTTCCCTCGCCTCCGTCTGGGAGACCGCCTTGGCAAAATAGGTTTGGGCGAGATACAACGCGGCCTGTTGGTCCTCAGGATTCAATGTCGTGGCCCCCTTCAGCGCCGCAATCGCCTCGTCGTATTTCTGAAGATGATAATAAGCGATTCCCAGTTGCGCCTGCAGCGTCGCATTGCGGGGATTTGAATCCGCGGCTGCCTTGAGTTCAGGGAGCGCCTGGGCATAGTCCTGCTGGTTGAACAGGGCCGCGGCCCGCAAAGTTTTCAGCTTGTCGAGATCGGACGCTTCGGTCGCATTCGCCGTCGCCGTCGCAATCGCGGCATTGAGCTCGGTATACTTTTGTGCATCGAAGTAGGCCTGGGCCAGGGCCAGCGAGATCTGGAAGTTCTTCCCGTCAAGCGTTTGGGCCTTCTTCAGGGACTCGATCGCCTTGTCATAGTTCTTCAGCCGCGCCCAGCACAGCCCCACGATGTAATGGCCCTGGACATAATTTGGATCGGCACGCAACTCCTCCTCGTATTCCTGGATGGCCTGCTCATACTTGCCCTGGGCGAAGAAACTGGCGCCTTTGATGAAATCGGCGCGTCCAAGGGCAGGAACCGCCAGCACACCGAGGCAGAGGAGGGGGAGCAGCAGACGGATCTTCATCGCAGACCCATTCTAGGGAATGGAATCGTTGAAATCAAGGAGAGTTCTCTGCGGGAAGGGGTCAGTTTTCTTTCTTGCGTTTGATTTCGATGGCGAGGCGTTTGATCTTCTGATTCAGGGTGGACAGCGGGACTCCCAGCTTTTCAGCCGCGTTGGTCTGGCTCCAACCGGTCTTCTCCAGGGTTTCCAGGATGACCTGTCGCTCCACAGAATCAAGAATCTCGAAGAGCGTGGCATTTTCCTTGAGCGCGACACTGCGCAGCATCCGTGTCCCGGGGATACTGGATTCAAAAATGGACTCCGGCAACAGGGCCACATCGACCGATTCCGAGGTGCTGAGGACGACGGCCCGCTCCACCGCATTTTCCAGTTCGCGGACATTGCCGGGCCAGTGGTAGTCCATCAATACCTTCAGTGCCTCCGGCGTGAACCGGACCGGGGCCTTGGCATTGTCCTGGCAGTACTTCTGAATAAAGTGCTCCACCAACAAGGGGATATCTTCCTTCCGCTCGCGCAGGGGGGGCAACTGGATACTAATGACGTTGAGCCGATAATACAGGTCCTCTCGAAACTTCCCCTGCGTGACCAGACCCTTGAGATCTTCATTGGTGGCGGCGATGATGCGGACATCCACCTTGATGGTGTCGATTCCGCCCAGGTGCATGAACTCGCGCTCCTGGATCACGCGAAGCAACTTGGCCTGGGTTTCCAATCCCACCAGGCCGATCTCGTCGAAAAAGATCGTCCCGGTATCCGCCACCTCGAACAACCCTTTCTTGGCAGCGATGGCGCTGGTGAAGGCCCCTCTCTCGTGGCCGAACAAATTGGATTCAAGCAGGTCGGCCGGCAAGGACCCTGTATTGACGGGGACGAAGGGTCGCTCGGCGCGCGGCGAAATCGAGTGGATGGCCTTGGCGATCAATTCCTTGCCCGTGCCGCTTTCGCCCTGCACCAGAATGGTGGAGCGCGACGGGGCCACCTGCGAGACGAGGTCGAAGATCTTCAACATCCGCTCGCTCTTGCCCACGATGTTGGGGAAGTTGTACCGCTCTTTGAACGCCCGCTTCAGCTGGAGGTTTTCAATGAAGAGCTGGCGTTGCCGGACGGCGTTTTCGATGTCGATGAGGAGCTTTTCATTGTCCCAGGGCTTGGTGATGAAATCGTTGGCGCCCGCCTTGATCGCGGCGACCGCGTTCTCCACCGAGCCGAACGCCGTAATCATGACGACGGCGAGGTTGTGATCCATGGTCCGGATTTCCTTGAGGACCTCCAATCCGTTCTTTCCCGGCATCATCACATCCAGCAACACCACGTCATAGCTTTTTTCCCGAATCCGCAGCAGGCCCGGATCTCCCGCCTCCGCTTCATCGACCGCGTATCCTTCCGCGGTCAGCAGCACCTGCAGGGATTCGCGGATTTCCGCTTCGTCGTCAATGACCAGGATGTTCGCTTTTTCGGAAGACATACGATGTGATGGTGAAGCCGCTGCCGGAGGATCAGACGTTGACGACTCTCTCTAATGAAGATTTAGGATGTAGGGCCGGAAACTCCAGGGTGAAACGGGTGCCGCGCCCCGGCTGGCTCTCCACGTCAATTTTCCCGGAATGCTCTTGAATGATGCCATAGCTGACGGAAAGGCCCAGCCCGGTGCCGCGCCCGGTTTTTGTGGTGAAGAAGGGATCGTAGATTTTTTTCAGATGCTCGGGTGAAATGCCCGACCCGGTATCGGCCACCTCAATGACCACCTCGGAGTTCCGCGCCTGCGTACTCACTGTCAGGATGCCGCCCTGCACCATGGCGTCCTTGGCATTGAGGAACAGATTCAAGAACACCTGCTGGAGCTTGCCCCCATTGGCCTGGATGGGGGGCAATTCCCCGTCCAGATTCCTCTCCACAGCCACCTTCGCCGTCCGGAACTGATGGTCCAGCAGGGAAAGCGTTTCCGTGATGATCTTGTTGCAGTCCACTTCGGCGTATTGCGTGCCGCTGGTCCGCGAGAAACTCAGCAACGCGTTCACGATCTCCGAGGCTCGAAACGACTGTTTGATGATCTTGTCGACGATCTTCATCTTGGGATCGTCCGTCTTCAATTGCTTCTGGAGCATCTGGGTGTAACTCGAAATGACCGCCAGGGGCGTGTTGACTTCATGCGCCACGCCGGCCGCCAGCAGACCGATCGAGGTCAGTTTCTCCGACTGCATCAGCTGGTCCTCGAGGGAGGCGCGGTCCGTCACGTCGTCAAAGAGGATCAACTTCCCTTTGATACTGTTGTCGCGGCTGATCAGCGGCGTCACAGCGATGTTCACCATGCGCCACGCGGCCTCTTCGCCATGGGAGTCTCCGTTCCCTCCCGGAATCCCCATCCTTGCAGGAGCCCTCAAATTGAACCGGTAGATTCGCGCGATGGAATCTTCTCCCCCGGTGGTGCTTCCCAGGGCCGCCGTGGCCACACTGCTGTTGTACACCCGCTGAATGGCCCGAAGCAGATCCTGCGAAAAGACCTCTTTAAGCGGACGGCGTAGGGCCTGAGACCTCGGAACGCCATAGAAGCGCTCCATCTGGGAGTTCCAGGATTCGATCCGGTCCTCCAGGTCCGTCGTCAGGATGCCGACGTTGATGGACTCCACGATGTTCTCCAGGAAGTCCTTCAGGCGCTGCGCCTCAGTCGCCTCCTGCTCCAGCGACTGGTACAGCTGCGCGTTTTCAACGGCGATCCCGACATAACCCGCGATGGTCTGCAACAGCTCGAAATCCTCGCTCGAAAGAAAATCGCCCTGGAGGGTCTTGCCGAGGCCGATCACCGCGATAATGGAGTCCTTCACCACACACGGCAGGTAATAGTTGAGGTCCAACTGCCTCAGCGTGGCGTGCACCTCAGGCTTCTCCTTCAACAGCGACTTGAAATTTTCGTAAAAGAGATAGCCCCGCCGTAACTCGGGCCGGTCGGGTGACAAGAAACTGAGATTCACGTTCGAAATATCGCGGATCCCCAATGCCTTCGCCACTTCAAAGGGTGCCGCGGCGGAATCCTTTCGCAGGAAAATTGCAATCTTGTTCACCAGCAAGGTTTGAGAGATTCGCTCCACCACAGAGTTCAACATGCGCTCCAGGTGGACCTCGGAACTCAGCGCGCGGCCGAACTCAATCATCGTGGTCCGGTAATCGTAACGCTCCTGGTAAAAGAACTTGTCGAGGCGCACCTGGATCCAGTTGCGGACGGGGGCAAACAAGAAGGCCGCGACCACCGTCGTCACGACACTCACCACGCGCGATCCGGCAATCGCATTGCTGAACATAATGCCGATCGCCGCCACCACCGCGAAATAGAGGCCTACAATCATCAGGGTGGCCAGTGTGTAAGCGGCCCCCTGTTTGAAAATAATGTCCACATCCATCAATCGATAACGGATGATGGCATATCCGAACGTCAGCGGGATCAGGATCAGCGGAAGAACGGAAAGGTTCATCCACAGGGTGGGGAGATGTCCCAGGAAATAGGGCACCGCATACCCGATCGAAAAGGGGACCACGGCCGCCACTGCGCCCGGCGTAATCCACTTCATCTGCTGCTTCAACTCGGGCGTATCGGCGCGGCGATAGGTGTCGACCAGGCTCGCCGTTCCAACCAGAAAATAAATGGCGGAATAGAGGATGTCGACCCGGTCGAGAAGCCACCGCTCCGGCAGAGTAAAGCCCGAGGAGAAAAAGGTGCCCGTGACAAACAGGATTTGAAAGCCCACCAGGACCAGCGCCGGAACGTACAGGAAAGCGAGCAGGAACTTTCGCGATTCCAGGACTTTCTTGTACCGGGGAAAAGACAGACAGAAGTGCACGAACAGGGGAGGCTGCAACAGCAAAGCCGCCGAATTGGCCCAGTAGATACACCAGTCGAAAAGATTGAGCTTCCCGGTGTAGGAAAACGCGTACAGAACAAACGAGGCCACGCAAAAGACATAAAAAAGCGTCGCCCGAGGGGCTTCCCACCGCCTGACAAAAATGAAAATTCCGATCAGGAGATACAAAAAGCCAATAATCTCTAAATAGAATTTTAATGAGGCCCGCGTGTCCTGCGGCGCCACAATGACCCGCGAATCGATGGGAACGCCTTCCCGGATGAGGTGATAGTTGGCCTTGCTCCAGGTGCCCAGCCGGAACAGCTGCTGGGTCACATCAATCGCATCCGCCACCTGGTGCCCTTCAATGGAAACCAGGATGTCTCCAGCCCGGATCCCTGCCTTGTCTCCCGGTCCTGCTGGTTCCACGATCCAGGCTTCGATCCCCTTCTCTGAATCTCTCCACGAAACTCCGTCGTCGGGGGCAATCCAGGCATTCAACTCCGCCCGCTTGATGAAATTGATCACACCAAACACAATCACCGACACGGTGATCAGCGCGATCACAACGGACTTGAACGAAAATGGGACGATTCGTGTCATGCGTCTCTGCTACCAGCAATCAATGGTCATGCTACTCAAGGCGGGCTTGTTTGTCAGTTGTGAGTCGCTGTTGTGGAGCCGGGATCCTGAACTCAATTCAGCGGCGCCTCTGAAGAGCAAAATCATCTCAAGCCGTCGATCGTTAGATCCCTCGCCGGCCGACTCTAGGTCACTGACAAACCACCCTATTCAATGCAACTGAGTTGCCACATTTTAGAACATTACCCATATCGCCAACAATATGATTTTGAACAGGATATTAATCCTCTGTCCAACCGATAGAGAAATCTACAATTTCCTGAATTTGTGCTATGAAAAATTAAATATCCGTGCTTCCAAAAAACGCTTCGCCGTAAACGTGCTCGAGGTGCCATTCCAGCCTTTCATAATCCGGTCAAGCAGGTCGGTAGAGGGCCGCCGGCATCCAAGGAAAACTTGAATTCCTGGAAAGTCCTTCAGCTTCGGGGGCCCTTCGAAATGAGACTCATGCTTCCGTCGGATCATGTCGTCTGATTTCCAGGCTTCGGTTTCTGGAGCGAGTCGTATTGTAATACTAAATCCGTCCTGCTGAAAATTTGTGCCGAGCGTCACTTCACAATCGAGAAATCCCAGACTGTGGGCGTGTATTGGTTTTGCGTGGGGCTCAATTCGACCAGGCAGTACTCGCCTTCACCGAGTGGTTTCTCAGGATACATCATCCACCAGACCCAAGGGCACCTCTTCCCATTCATTCCGCTCCATGGACTTGAAATCGATAGATTACGACCGCTCCACCACGAGTGCCACTCCCAGGCCCCCGCTGACGCACAACGTGGCCAATCCCCGCTTGGCTTGACGCTTCTCCATTTCATGAACCAGCGTCGTCACGATGCGGGCGCCCGTGGCTCCGATGGGATGACCGAGGGCAATGGCCCCTCCATTTACATTCAGTTTTTGATGATCAAAATGCAGTTCGCGATCGCATGCCAGGACCTGGGCTGCAAACGCCTCATTCAGTTCGATGACCTCAAAATCCTCGAGGCGGAGCCCGGTCTTTTTGAGGAGCTGGCGCACAGCGGGAACGGGACCGATCCCCATCCTCCGAGGATCGACCCCCACGCTGGTCCAATCGACGATGTGGGCCAGGGGCTCCAAATGATGCTGTTTGGCTTTTGCCGCCGACATGAGGAGCACCGCGGCTGCCCCATCGGTGATGCCGGATGAATTTCCGGCCGTGATCGTCCCCGATTTTGAGAAAACAGGCGGAAGGTTGTTGAGGTCCCGGATCGACACATCCAATCGCGGATGCTCGTCCCGGGTGACCAGCGAGGGGGCCGATTCCAGGCCGCCCCGTGAAACGCTTTCATCGAGGGCGCGAGACTCCTTGGGATGATCCCCGTTGCGTTCTACCTTGGTGGTCAAATCCACCGGAACGATTTCAGAATCGAAGCGGCCCCCGAGAATCGCCTGTCGGGCTTTCCACTGGCTTTCGAGCGCATAGGCATCCTGCTCTTCCCGCGAGATGTGGTACTCCTGGGCCAGCAGATCGGCCGTCTCACCCATGATCATCTTCGAAAGGGGACACAGGAACCCGTCCCGATACATTCCGTCGACCAGGGCCTGCGTTCCCAGTCGCGCGCCCCATCGGGCACTCTCCAGGTAGAACGGAAGGCGGCTCATGGATTCTGTTCCCCCGGCCACAATACAATCCTCGTTGCCGAGGGAAATCTCCTGGGCGCCCAGGAGGATGGATTTCAGACCCGAAGCACATGCCATGTTCACGGTAAACGCAATGCGCTCCTCCGGAAGGCCGGCGCGCCACAGGATTTGCCGGGCCACGTTGGGCCCACTTCCGGCTTGCCGGGCGCAGCCAAAGATCACCTCATCGATCTCAGACGGATCCAGGCCGGCGCGTTCAATGACGGCGCGGGTCACCACCGATCCCAGGTCTGCGGCGGAAAGGTTCTTCAGAACTCCCCCGAATTTTCCAATGGGTGTCCGCTTCGCCGCGACAATGTATACTTCGCGCATTCGGATGCCTTTCCCGAGAGTGATGGCCTCCAAATTATCTCACAAATTTCCCCGCCCGACTGTCCCCGTGAAGACCGAACCCTCCGATGACCTGAAATTTGCTAGAATGGCGCTGCTGAGCCGATTCGAAGATTGACTCCTCCAAAAACGCGGGTGGCGCCATGCAATTCTCTCTCGACAAATCCAGCAAGTTGCCCTATTACGATCAGATTAAGAGTCAATTGACGGCAGCGCTGCACATGGGGAGTTTGATTTACCACGAGCAACTCCCGACTGTCCGTGCCCTGGCTCGCCTGCTGGGGGTCAATCCCAAGACGGTTCTCAAAATCTATCATCAGCTCCAGACGGAGGGCCTGGTCGAAGTCCGTCTCGGCAGCGGGGTCCAGGTCGGGGCCATCGAGCGGACCCGCTTCGAACGCAGTTACTATGCGTCGGTGGTGTCGATGCTGGAGCGCCATCTCGAGGAAGCAGGGCGCATGCAATTTTCAGAAGGGGATTACCTGGGCCTGCTCCGGCAAGTCATCGATCCGAACAAGCGCCGCCAGATCGCCTGCCTGGTCGTGGAATGCAACACCGAACAAATCCGGCTGTTTGCCTCCGAGATCTCGACGCGCATCGGCATCACCGCGCATCCCATCCTGATCGACCATCTCAAGGCCCATGGCCCGCGGGTCGCCTCGCTACTTTCGAAGGCCTCCTTTCTGGTCACGACCGACTTTCACTGGGAAGATGTCGAGCGCATCGCCCTCCTGCATCACAAAATTCCCCTGAAGATCCGGCTGCGGCCGGAATTCCTGACCACCCTCATTCAGTGCGCGCGGAAGGGGGGGATTTTGATGGTGGTCTCCAACATGGACTACTATTCCAAATTCCGTGCCGCCCTTCGTGACCTGGGGTATGAATCGGCCCTGAGGCATATTCATGCCGTGCTGGCTTCCGATCAGCAGGAACTCACTTCGATACTCTCCCATGTCAAACACATCTATGTCTCCCCGCTTTGTGGTGACGGCGTTCTCGACCGCCTCCCTCCGACGATCCGCAGGGTTGATTTTCCGGAGCATCTCTCGGTGGAATCGTTGAACTCCCTCCGCACGGCCATCTTCATCCGGCACCTGCAAAGGGTCCTCCCCCGCGCCTCCCTGCGGCCCGGGACCCGCCCGGCAGGGTAAAAAGGGAGCAGCGTCCTCCTCAAGGCCCTTCTGGAACAATCTCACAAAAAAATTTAAATTGTTCCATTGCATGGAACAACCGTCTTGGGCTATAAGCACCCTCATATATTACGACTAGGGGAACGTTAAGTCTGCCGGGCGTATGCTCGGGTTGGAGTTTGAAAGACAGGAGTTACCACCGCACAGGAGTGTTTAACGCAACCTAAACACGGAGGGAGTATGGTGTACACACATCTCACGACAAGAAGTTTCCTGTTGGTCGCCGTCATTGCCTTGGCGCTGCTACTGCTCCTCACCGCGGCCACCCAGGCGCAGTCGGCCGGGGCCATTTCAGGACTGGTCACCGACGCGCAAGGAGCCGCCGTGGTGGGCGCCAAAGTAACGGCGCATCACACCGCCACCGGTCTGGAACGCACCACGGTGACCGGACCGACCGGTCAGTATCAGTTTGCCGCCGTGCCGATCGGCACCTACAAGGTCGAGGTCCAGGCCCAGGGGTTTCAAACCAAAGTGGCCGAAAGCGTCCTCGTCCAGGTCGCCCAAACCACCGACCTCGATATCGCGCTCGTGGTCGGTCAACTGAGCGAAACCGTAAATGTGGAGGCCTCGGCCCCGGTCATCGAATCAACTACGATGTCGGTGGGCGCGGTCATCCCCCAGCGGACGGTTCAGGAAATTCCCCTGAACGGGCGGCATTTCGTTGATCTGGGATTGCTGCTTCCCGGATCGGTCGTCCAACCGCAAAACGGGTTCCTGACGGCCCCGTTGCGCGGACAGGGCGCCTTCGCTTTCAACACCGCCGGAAACCGCGAAGATACTGTCAACTTCATGGTCAACGGCGTCAACCTGAACGACATGGTACAGAACCAGATCACGTTCCAACCGTCCATCAATACCGTTTCCGAATTCAGCTCCACCAACTCGACCTTCAGTGCGGAGTATGGACGGAACAGCGGCGCGATCGTGAACATCGCGACGCGTTCCGGGAGCAACCAGTTCCATGGAGAAGTCTTTGAGTTCCTTCGCAACAATGCCATGGATGCAAACAACTTCTTCGCCAATCAAGCCAACCTGCCCATCGCCCCGTTCAAGCGCAACCAGTTCGGCTTTAACGTGGGGGGGCCGGTGTGGTTGGGACCAAGCCATTCCGGAAAGGACCGCACCTTCTTTTTCTTCAGCTATGAAGGATTGCGCCAGCGCCAGGGTTTGACCTTCCCCAAGGTCACCTCGGTTCCCACCGCCGCGCAACGGGCCGCCGTGACGGACCCGACCGTTCTCAAGCTCCTGCCTTTCATTCCGGCAGCCAATGTCCCAGGGACCAACAGCTTTATCGGCACCGGGACAGCCCCGGTGAATATCGACCAACTGACGGGCGACGTCTCTCACCGTATCTCCGATAAAGATTCCATTCACGGCTACTATGCGTTCCAACGCGATCTGCGCCAGGAACCCAGCCTGCAGGGCAATAACATTCCGGGATTCGGCGACACGCGACAATCCCACCGGCAGATTTTTACGCTGGATGAAACCCATATTTTCAACGACCGGACGGTCAATGATTTCCGGATGGGGTTCAACCGCATTCACATCCTGTTCTCGCCGAACGCGACGTTGGATCCGGCCACCTTCGGGATCAATGACGGCGTCACGGGCACCCTTGGTCTTCCACAAATCAATATTACCGGCTCGGCTAACCTGGGTGGCCCTGCAGGATTTCCCCAGGGTCGGGCAGACACGGGATATCTCTGGTCTGACACCCTCAGCTACCTGGTCGGAAAGCACTCCCTGAAAATCGGAACGGAACTGCGCCGCTTCCAAAACAACAACCTCAATAACGACATCGGACTGATGCAGTTCACGAGCCTTTCAAGTTTCCTCTCGGCCACCGCGACATCTTTTAGCGCCACGCTCGGCGCCGTGGAGAGCGGCATCCGGACAACCGGCTTTGGCCTCTTCGTCCAGGATAACTACAAGGTTTCGTCGCGCCTCACCCTGGAACTGGGGCTGCGCTGGGACATGAACACCACGCCGACCGAGGTCAACAACCGGTTTGTGAACTTCGATCCAGTCACGGGCAAGTTGGTCCGCCTGGGCTCCGGGATCGATCAGGTCTACGGTTCGAATAACAAGAACTTTGGGCCCCGCGTCGGCTTTGCCTGGGACCCGTTCGGTAATGGCAAGACCTCGATCCGCGGCGGTTATGGTCTGTACTACGATCAACCGATTACCAACTCTGTCGCCAATCTTTCGACCAATCCTCCCTTTGCGAATCCCGTGTCGGCGACCGGGACAGTCTCGCTGAGCAATCCGCTGGCGAATTCTGCTTCGGTCCCCGCGACGAGCCCGGCCGCCATCAACCCCGACTTCCGGAATTCCTATGTCCAGTCCTGGAATCTGAATATCCAGCGTGAATTGGCCAAGGGCACCTCCGTGCAAGTCGGCTACTTCGGCTCAAAAGGCACCCACCTGCGCATGTTTCACAACATCAATCAGCCTCTTGTGCCGGGTAACAACCTGACGCGACCCTACGCGGGCTTCTCAAACATAGTGCAGGTCGACAGCCCCTCGCCCTCCACTTACAACGCCCTGTGGGTCAGTGCCACCAAAAGAATCTCGCACGGGCTGCAGTTCAGCACCTCCTATACGTGGTCCCACTCCATCGATTGGATCTCGCTCAGCTCCCCCGCCGCATCCACTATGATGGCGCAGGACAGTTTCAATCTGCGCAATGAAAAGGGTTCCTCCGACTATGACGCGCGGCACCATTTCAACATCAGCTACATTTACGATCTCCCTTTCAAAGGAAATCGGCTGGTGGAGGGATGGCAGATTTCCGGAATCACGACGTTCCAGTCGGGCAACCCCCTGGACATCATTGTGTCGGGGGCGGGTCCCACAGGCTTTGCCACACGACGTGCCAACGTGGTGGGGGATCCCTCGGTGGGTAATCCGACCGTTGCGCAGTGGTTTAACATCGCCGCCTTCTGCTCACCCGGAGCGGCCGGCTGCGCCGGCCCGGCTGTCTTCGGCAATGTGGGCCGAAACACGGTCACCGGACCGGGGTTCAACAATTTTGATTGGTCGATCATCAAGAGAACCCGGATCAAGGAAAGTATGAATGTGGAATTCCGGACGGAGTTCTTCGACCTCTTTAACCATCCCAATTTCGGTCAGCCAGGACGTGTCGTGGGCGCCTCGAACTTCGGACAGGTGACCAATACGCGTTTTGGGACCGGCGATTCCGGTTCTTCGCGCCAGATTCAGTTTGCGTTGAAGTTCATGTTCTAGGAGGTTTTTGGCGGGACGTAACCTTGGCCGTCCTGCTTGTTACCAGTTTGGAGCGGGGGGAACTCAGGCAGACCCGCCTCGACGATTCGGGATTGCCAGATTCCGAATCACCGGGGAGGTGAGGGAACTTCGCTTCAATGTACGCCGATGCTACCTCCTGTGACCAGGGGAGAAACCCTTCTCCCCTGGTTTTTTTCCATAGGGATGGCAATCGGGAATTTGAAATGGTTGAGTACCTGAATTTGAGTCGGCTCCAGAGCGGCAGGTAGAAATCGTGTCGCCCGATTTCTCGGCGAAGCCTTGAGGAAGCCTCTCTGTAGCAGAAATAGCGCCCCTCCCCCACAAATTTCGGATTTCAGGGTGAATCGTGTAGATGGATTGTTGAACCGCCATGGGGAAGTGTTGGAGGCCCCCTCCGTGCACTTACAAACTGAATTAACCACCCTCAATGAAGAGCAGTTGCTGGATTTCTATCTGAGCCTTTCCCTTCAGAAGCGTTCGGAAGCATTTGCCTCGACCGCCCGGGCCGCAGAAATCGCGGGCCTCTCGCAGCGCACGATTCAATTCTGGATCGAGGTCGGAGCCATCCGCGCCCTTTGTGTGGGAAGGAGATACCAGGTCAGCTTGGATTCGCTGAAGGCCTATCTGAGGGCCAAGGCCGAACGGCAAGCAATCTGACCGGGGGCAAAACTTTTTCACGCAATTCGCGCATTGGGCGCAACTGGCGCATTACGCGCTAGACCTTCGTCCCGCCATGACGTATAAACCCGCCTTCACCATCATCAAGAATCGTTGACTCCAGACAAGGTAGTTTAACCCTTTAAACATGAGGAGGATCCTCAATCATGACTCTACAATCATGGAAGCTCTTTGTCAGGACTGCCTCGAAGAGGTCATTCCTTTTTCTGGGGATAATCTTCCTTTTTCATTGTCCTTCTTGCGTCTTATTTGCCCAACCGCCTCAACCGCAGAGCCCACTTCCGCCGCCCTCGGGAAAGATGATGGAAATGGATAATCATTTACATGGGGCGTTTTATTCCATACAAGAAGGATGGAAGTCCACCCTCGTGCTCAACAATGTCATCGGTAGCACCAGTCGTGCTATGATTACGCTCTACAACAAGCACGGCCAGGCGTTGGCGGTTCCCGAGATAACCCTCAACCCCCATGAAAGTCGATACTTTAATGTCGCTGAATGGCTGACGGGAGACGACGGGGATATGGATGATTTTTCGGAAGGCAGTGTGGAGGTCTTCTTTCACGGCATCAGCATGAGCCTCGGAGCGCAGCTTGTTGTTTCGGACGAGCGCCGAGGCCTCAGCTTCGATGTTCACTTTGACGAAGATATGGATTTTGTCTCTTCACAGCTCG